>CAISPD010000231.1 GCA_903887275.1 uncultured Mucilaginibacter sp. | reverse complement strand
GGAAAAACCAATGTACAATCAAATTTTGAGGAATATACCCGTTACCATAACCCCTACCTGTTAACAGAGATCTGGACCCGCGGTCACCATAAAAATGATGTATATGGTTATTTAGCCGGTACTTATACTTTTAACAAAAACCTGAACCTGAGCCTGAAATCAGAAATAAGCACTTATAATGTTCTCCGCACGGAAGATATGCCTTACTCGGCTCACCCTTACGGACGTGAAGGAAACAGAGGTGATTACCGCGAAGATCGTCGCGACCTTTTCGACAACAACACCCTGTTGACTTTGAACTACAATTACACCGTAGCTAATTTCTTTAACTTTTCTGGTTTGATTGGTAGTAACCTGCGCAGCTTCAAATACAACTCGAGCTGGGTTTCAACCGACTATTTGAACGTACCGGGTGTATATTCATTCAGTAACTCACAAAATGCTTTGCAAGCTACCAGCTTCAATTCAGCACAGTTACAATTGAGTGAATTCGCATCATTGGACGCTTCATTCGGTAAATACGCTACATTATCGGCAACTATCCGTAATGAGTATTCATCAGCGTTCCAGCAACCAACAACTTACCTTTACCCTAGTCTTTCAGCAGCAACAGTAATCTCTGATTACATTAAACTGCCTGATTTTATCTCCTTCCTGAAAGCCAGGGTCTCTTATGCTAATATCCGTAGTGACGCAACCAGTCCATCTATCGGACCTGCGCCTTACAGCTCGATCACTGCTTTTGGTGGCAGCACAGGACCATCTTTATTTAATAACCCGCTTGGCTATGGCTCCATCTATACCTCACCGTATAATGGTCCAACTTACGCTTTGAATAGTTCATATTCAACCGCTAAACCATATAACAGCCAAACTGCAGGTTACGGACCAAACAACCTGTACGCCAGCGGTATCAAAACTTCAACCCGTGTTAACTACGAAGAAGGTTTGGATATTAAATTCCTGCAAAACCGTTTAGGCTTATCTGCAACCACCTTCCAATATATCGATGGCCCGCAGATCCTTGCAAACTCAATTTCAACTTCAACTGGTTACACTACCGAATATATCAACGCGTTGAAGACCAAAACTACCGGTTATGAGTTTTCAGTATCTGGTGTTCCGATCAAAGACCTTAGTGGTTTTGGATGGGATGTATTAGCAAATATTGCTACTTACAAGCAGGTTTATGATCAATTGCCTCCGGGACAATCAACCTACAATACTTTCTTCCGTCAGGGCGATCGCACTGATATTTTATACGGATCAGCTTTTGTTAGAACTCCAACCGGTACCATTATCTACGGATCTAACGGCGAAGCATTAAGAAACCCGGTTGCACAAAATTTAGGTCACACTACACCTGATTTTAACTGGTCATTCTATAACAAGTTTCATTACAACAATTTGAGCATAAGCTTCCAGTTTGACGGTGCCGTAGGTGGTGTAATTTCCGACTACATGCACAAAAAGACCATGCAAGGTGGTGCAAATGCTCTAACTGCTGAAGGAGCTTTGGGTGCTGCTCGTTACCAGGACTGGAAAAACTTCCCGCTTAATGGTATCACACCAAATCCGGCTTACACTGGAAGTTATGTAGCCCCGGGTGTGGTTATTTCAAACGGCGTTGCTCCAAACTTTGATTCAAGTACAGGTAAAGTACTTAACTATAGCCAACTGCAGTACGGTGCTAACAGTACGCCGGTTTTCGTTCAGGAATTTGCGAGCGAATACTATGGTGTTACTGAAGCTAACCTGATGAGTGAAACCTATGCAAAACTAAGGGAAGTAACTATTAGCTACGATTTCCCACAATCATGGTTACAACACTCTTTCATTAAAAAAGCATCTGCATCGCTTTATGGCCGCAACCTGCTTTATTTCTACAAGAATCCTGAATTTAAGGACGTAGATCTTGACCAGTACGCTAACTCTTCGTCGTCAAGTACTGCATTGCAATCGCCTTCAGTTCGTAGCTACGGCCTAAACATTAAATTATCATTCTAACACAAACAGGAGAAATGATCATGAAAAAGATTTTGAAAATATATTTACTTCCGGCGGTGCTGTTGTTATTTACTGCAAACGGTTGTAAAAAAACCTTCCTCGCCGACTCGGTAAATAATAATGTACCTACCAGTGTTCCGGCTTCGCTGTTACTTAACGGCATTTTATATAACCTGGTTGACTTTCCCGACAATTCGGCTGAGATATATGACCAGTACTATATTTATAACTACAACTATTACGGTAATAATCAATACGATTTTGGATCGGGCGATAACTATTATACTACCCTTAAAAACGTGGTATTAATGGAACAACAGGCTACTAAAGCTGGTTCACCTGCTGTTAACCCGTACAGTGCTTTGGGTAAATTCTTTCGCGCTTACTTCTTCAGTAAAATGAGCTTAGAAGAAGGTGATATCCCAATGACTCAGGCTTTACAAGGCATAGGCAAACTTACTCCTGCTTATGATTCGCAAAAAGCGGTGTTTCTGCAAAGCCTTGCCTGGTTAGAAAGCGCCAACACCGATCTTACTGCGCTGATCGCAGCCGGCGGAAACAGCGTTTCAGGTGACTTCTTCTTTAATGGAGATCTGAACAAATGGCAAAAAGTTATCAATGCTTTCCACCTCAGGTTGCTGATTGAATTAAGCAAGAAAACAGGAGACAGCGACCTTGCAGTAGCAACTCAATTTGCTGCTATCGTTGGCAATCCAGCTAAATATCCGTTAATGACCAGCTCTGACGATAACCTGCAGTTTGCTTTTGTGGCACCAACCAACTATTATCCACAAACACCGGATAATTTTGGCCAGAATGGTTCAAGGCAAAATTCATCACAAACTTATATCAGTTTGTTAACTTCAATCCAGGATCCGCGCGTTTATGCTGTAGCCGAACCTGCACGTCACCTGGTAGATGATCTGCACCAAAATCCAACTGATTTTTCATCTTTTGTTGGTGCTGATCCGGGACTCGATCTGGGCATCATGTACGCCAATGCAAATGCGCAGGATTATTCATTCCTTAACCGTCACCGCTATTATTCAACCTTCACAGGTGAACCAAGCATACAAATCGGCTTTCCTGAACAGGAATTTAATATTGCCGAGGGTATCAACCGCGGTTGGGTTGCAGGTAATGCTGAAGCCTATTACATTGCCGGTATTCAAGCATCTCAGGCATCTTATGGTATCCCTTTAAACGGTACTTATACTGCTTATTTTTACCGTCCGGGTTCAAGCGGTGTAGCTAACCTTGGCAACTACGATACCTTTAACATCAACGTAAACTGGAATACCTATTATGCACAACCGGCAGTTAAATATACCCCGGGAGCAACAGGTTTAACCCAGATCCTGCAGCAGAAATACCTGGCATTGTTCCGTCATTCGGGCCTGGAAGCTTATTTTCAATTCCGTCGTACCGGAGTGCCAACATTTACTACCGGACCAGGTACTGGTAACGGTCAGCGTATCGCGCTACGTTTTCAATATCCATCATCAGAACGGTCTGCAAACACGGCCAATTATACTGCCGCACTTGCCAGCCAGTTTGGTGGTAACGATGACATCAATGGTATTATGTGGATACTAAAATAATATTCAACTCAGCAGCAATTTTCTTTGTTGCTGATTCGGATAAATTAAATTTCAGCAAAGGCGGACTTAGGTCCGCCTTTGTTTTTTAAGCAGTTTTCCGGATTGTGGTGACCAAAGTGTTAATTAAAGTTAAAATTATATGTTTTAACACTTAAAGACTTCAAATTTCATTTTCAATTCAGAATACAACCTTATACTTGTTAACAAGGAATTATGACAAAGGCCTTTTTAAAAAGATTTCCATTGCTAATTATGAAAAAACGATTGCTCATTGCTTCAGTTGCCTTTATGCTTATGTTGGGTTTAAGCTCCTGCGTTCACTTAAAAGAATACCAGAAAAACAGGTTGAACGACTCGGAAATGGCTCTTTCAAACCGCAAGGTTGAAAAAAATGAAATGAACTTTCAATCCTATCGTGAAGCTGCTGCCGGTGCAAATGCAGGCAAAACAGGTGGTGGTTGCGGATGTAATTAATATTGCGGGAGTGTTTATACAACAATGAAAAAAGTTTATCTATCAATTTTAGGCTTCGCGCTGGTATGCAGAATGAGCGCTAATGCCCAGGTTCAACAAGACACCCTGCAAAAAAAACCTCCTTTTTCACTATATACCCCTGTTGACCAATCGGATGACAGGTCAACCTATAACCCAAGGGAGTTACATATAGACGAAGTGAATTTTGTATCAAGCTATTATTCACAAACGGGTAACCATAGCCCGATAACCGGCGGTATAGGCACCGAAAATGTGACTGATATGTCAAACGGCTTGACACTTAACCTGGCCTGGTCGGGTGGGTACCACAATAACAATACCCTGGCCATAGGCTTGGGTTTCGACCACCATACCTCAGCATCAGCAGCTTATGTGGCATTGAACGGGGGTTCAAACCCATCGGGTACCCGTATTTACCCTTCGCTGGACTGGACACTTGAAAACCCTATAACCGGTAGTACTTTTGGAATCGGCGCTTATTATTCGGGCGAATATAATTACAAGTCAAAAGGCCTCGACTTCCATTGGTCGACAAAAACTGCTGACAAAAACGGCGAGTTTGGTGTTAAACTTCAGGGGTATTTTGACAAAGTGACCATGATTCTACCATCGGAGTTTGTTCCAAAACCTACAACTGTTACCACGCAACCCGGCACCATCACCATTACTACTGCCAGCGGGAATGTTGAAGTAGTAAATATAGGTGGCGGTGTAATTTCAAACAGTAAAAGCACGCTTCCTACCAGTGCACGTAATACCGGTACTTTATCACTGTCGTACGCACAAATGATCAATTCGAGATTGCAGATCATGTTTTTAGGTGATGTTGTGGCACAACAAGGTTACCTGGGTTTGCCGTTTCACCGGGTATATTTTAAATCAGGTAAGGATACCATCGAAAACTTGCCCTCATCGCGTTATAAATTGCCTATTGGTATAAGGGCAAATTATTTCCTGGGCGATAACCTGATCTTCAGAGGCTACTATCGTTATTATCTGGATAACTGGGGAACCAGGTCAAACACTGCCAGTATAGAAGTAGCCTATAAGATAACGCCATTTTTCTCGGTTTCGCCATTTTTCCGTTATTACGACCAAACCGCAGCACGCTATTTTGCGCCTTACGAAGCGCATACCGCTTCAGAACAATTCTATACCAGCAACTATGAATATGCTAACCTGCATACCAATTTTTATGGTGTAGGTATCCGTATGGCACCACCTAAAGGAGTTTTTGGCATACAAGGTTTACACGAACTTGAACTACGATACGGGCACTACTCGCAAACTACCGATCTGGTTTCAGATGTTGTATCGGTTAGCCTTGGCTTTAAGTAGCTAAGTCTTAAGCTCAAGAATATTTAAAAGGCATACAAAGCTGTTTTCTTCACCAAAACAGTAGTTTGTCTTTTTTTGTTCGGGCCCCGAAGCTTAACTACAGCACAAAACGCTTTATTTTTCTATCTTTAATTTTTGTCGCCCGGCTAAAATCGCAATTGCGGCTTGAGCGGGTCGCCTTAAAGCCAACTGAACCCAATTTTCATAAATGATCAATTTAAGAAACAGCAAACTCATACTACTATTGTTTCCTATAGTGATGCTGGCCTGTAAAAAAAAGGATGCCGGTAATAATGGCAGCAACGGCATTTCAGGCTATAATAACTGGCAGCACGTATCAGTACTTACGCAGCATAATGATAATACCCGGGCCGGACTTAATAACCGCGAAGCGGCACTCACAACCAGCAATGTAAATCCAAGCCAATTCGGGCGGGTTTTTGACCTTTTGGTTGATGATGATGTATTTACCCAACCACTCATTTACGCTAACTTGAATATCGCTGGCGGTTTGCATAACGTGGTACTAATTTCAACTACCAACAATACTGTTTATGCATATGATGCCGACAATGGCAGCTTTTACTGGAAAGTAAACTATACACAGCCCGGTATGAACCCACCTAATACTACACAAATGACCTCGTCATGGTGCAATCCATATTGGGGCTTTAATAATCATGTAGGTATTACAGGCACGCCGGTGATAGATTCGGCTACACAAACTATTTATTTTGTCGCCAAAAGCTATCAGGGTAATAAATTCTACCAATACCTCCATGTGGTTAACCTTTCAAACGGCAGCGAAAAGCCGGGGAGCCCCGTACTTATTACCGGAAGTATACCGGGTAATGGTGATGGAAGTGTGAACGGTGTAGTTAGTTTCGACCCCCTGCGCGAAAACCAACGGCAGGCATTAACTCTCACCAATGGTACAGTATATGTTACCTATGCTTCTCATTGCGATTGGAACCCCTACCATGGTTGGATATTTGGCTATGATGCGCATACCCTGCAATTAAAAAATTTATATAATGATACACCTTCTGGTGAAGCTGGTGGAATATGGGAAAGCGGACAAGGTCCGGCAGCCGATGCTCAGGGGAATCTTTACGTAGTTACGGGTAATGGTACTGTTGGTAACGATCCGTTTGCAGCTACTATCAACGGCACCCTGCCGGGCACGGTTAACAGCGACCCAACCAATATGCTTAACCGTGGAGAGAGTGCGCTTAAATTAAGCCCTTCGGGAAGCAGCTTACAGGTAAGCAGTTATTTTACACCCTATGATTATTATAACATGGATCTAAATGACCTTGATTATGGTGTTATGGGTGCCTTCCTGATCCCAAATTCCAATTATTTTTTAACCGGAGCAAAAGACGGGAATTTATACCTGCTTAATAAAGATAATATGGGTGGCTATTCAAGTCAGGGCAATCAGGTACAACAGATCATTCCGCTAAATGTAAGCCTGCATTGTCAGCCTGCATATTATAAAGGTCCAACAGGCGAATATGTATATGTTTGGTCTGAAAATGATGAATTGCGTTCGCTGCAATTCAATCCCGGTAGCGGCAAACTGACGCCCTCGCAAGTGCTGAATTCCGGTGCCGGACCGGTTAATGAACTGGGCGCCTTCCTGTCTGTATCATCTAATGGCACAACAGCCGGAACCGGTATTGTTTGGGCTTACTATATTTCTGCGGCAGCAGGCAACCAAACCATCCTCGCTGCATTTGACGCCAGCAATATCAGTAAAGAGCTTTGGAACAGCGCACAGAACAGTAATGACAATCCGGGGAATTTTGCAAAGTTTTCTACAGTAACCATCGCAAATGGCCATGTTTTTGTTCCGACGCTATCAAAAATGGTTGTGGTATACGGGTTGAAATAAAATATGTGGATATAATACCTTCGGCATCAGCTTTGACACAGCAGCGCCTTAAAGGTTGTATCAGCATAATTGTTTAAGTTCACTGATATCAGCAGGTGTAGTACGGCAGCAGCCGCCGATAATTGTTGAACCAGCCGAGAACCAAACCTTTGCATCATCAATAAAATGCGAATGCCCGGTTGCCGAGGGTATCCAGATCTTTTCAACCGGGTTATAGGTTTCGCCCTTATTAGGATAAACCAGTATGGGTTTGCTTGTATTGCCTTTACCAATTTTTACCAACGATTCGATATACTGAGGCGCGGTACAATTAACACCAATAGCCACAATTTGGCTTGATCTATCCATTAATTGAACAGCATCCGCAAATAGCTCACCGCTGCTGATATGGCTTTCATCTTTACAACTGAAACTGATCCAGGCTTGTGTTTCAGGGAACTCTTCAAGTAATTCTTTCAGGGCAATAGCTTCTTCGATACAGGGGATAGTTTCACATGCCAAAATATCTACGCCCGAAGCTATTAAAACCTGCATGCGCCGACGATGAAAGGATTTCAAAAATTCAATACTCACCCCATAATCGCCCCGGTATTCAGAGCCATCGGCAAGCGATGCCCCATAGGGGCCAATTGAAGCAGCCACCAATGGCCTGATGAAATATGGATTCGCATTCAAAGCTTCGATACGCGCATCTATTGCCAGTTTTGAGCTCAGCTTCATCAATGCTATGGCCTGTTCCTCTGAATAGCCCTGGCTTGCAAAACCCTCAAAACTCGCCTGATAGCTGGCTGTAGTTATCACATCGGCACCTGCCTGTAAATAATCATAATGCACCTGTTTGATCAGTTCGGGAGCCTCCAGCAATAACCTGGCCGACCATAATGAGTGGTTTAAATCGGCGCCGCGCGCCTCCAATTCTGTTGCCATCGCTCCGTCGAGAATAACGAAGCCTTTATCTTTTATGAATGGGTCAAACTTGCTGTTCATATCGCTGATCTGGCTCGCAAATTAGCAATTCGTATCATATAATAATAAAGGTTTGATGGGGTGAATGGATGAGCTGGCTCACCTTTCTTTTTATCCGGTGTAATACCTTCAAAACAGCATCGCAATATTTCAGGGATTCCGGCTTTGAGCTGCAAATGCTTTATAGGTCGAGCCCCAGTTATTGTTGTTGTTGTTATTAGGCGAACCGTCGGTGCCAAGCAGCGCATCCTGATCGGTATTGGAATATTTCCAGGTCCAGGCACAAATGGACAGACCACGATGGTAAGCCGAATCCAGAAAAGGCTGGGGGTTCATCAATGTCCCGGCATTCATGGGTGCAGTTTCGCCAAATATCAGGGCTAAGCCCTGCTGCTGCAAAAGGCCTAAACGTGTACCAATATTTGCCGGCGCATCCAATAGCCATCGTTCATAAGCATGTACATCAAAAATGATATTGCTCTTTCCATTTAAAAACGACTTTCCTTTATTGATCAACACCGTCTCATCCTGACCCTGTTTTGCACAGGGTACCAGCACGATATTATTGTTACCCGCATTTCTGACTATAGTAACCAAGGCATTCATATCGCTCACCCATATATCATCAGTATAGCCATCAGCGCCATCATACCGGTATGGTTCGTTCCAAACTTCAAGCCAAACATCGGGTTGGTCTTTAAACTGAACGGCCCATTGTTGTAATTTACTTTCGAAGGATGACCACCACGAGGTTTGGGTTGGACGGGTACCAGTGAACATTGTATTGCCTGTACCGTCCCATCCAAAGGCCCCGATTATAGTAATACGGCCAGCTTTACGGTTACTATCTACAATGGTTTGCAGAGAATATAAATACGAACCGTTTGAATCTTTAATGACCGAACCGGACAAAGGAGTTTCTTTAACATTTCCAATAAACTCACGCGCAACATCCATATGCCAGCTCTGCATATCCGAGCCACCTGCGCTGAAGACATGGAAAGTATTGGCACCGATCAGCTGGATCGCTTTTGATTGATATAAAATCCGGGTGCCTGAAACGGCATATGGCGAATTGTTTACAGTTGGACCCGGGCCAGGATTACGCTTGCAGCAAAAAAGAGCCAGCAGCAATACACAAAGTGTTAGGCTTTTGATCAGGTTTGATGATAATTGCTTGCCCATTGATAATAACACGTCAATAAATAAAAATTATCGGTCTGCTGTCTACGTTAAAATAGCCGGCAAGTTTATATCTGATTCATACTACCCGAACATGCATCCATATCAGGCCTTTATGCTGATCCTATCCCTTAAGCTTTCTTTTGCAAAACCAACACTACCTTATTAAAATCGGAAGAAGCATTGATCACTTTTTTAAACTGTTCGAACTGGCTGAGCGGGTAGCTGAATTTGCGGTACTCTTCCATGATATGGATCGACAGCACTTTACCGTTAATTTTATAATCAGAAACAAAGCCCATGGTCAATTCCCCGTTTTCTTTGTAGGTCTCTGATATTTTAAGGTCGTTCAGGTTGTTGATCGTATAGCCATCAGGAATAACAAATTCAATTTCGCGTTCTTCAACATGGGCAAAACCCATATCAATAGGCAACTGACGTTGCTTTTCCTGGTACATCTCAACCTGTGGCCCGATAGCCAGTCCAATCTTCACCAGCAATTTATTACCGGCACGCTCAACAATCTCGGCAGAGCGGGTTTTCACATGCAGTATGAGCGGCACATTTTTCGATTCGTTATCGAAATCAGCATTAGCGATATCCGAACTTAGTACATCCTCTGAATCGGAAACCAATTTCGAAATCTCTTTGATCAGTTTTTTCTTTTCTTCCTCATTTGAAAAAGTAAAGGCATCCCGGTAATTTACGCTGGGATAACCGGCAAACTGGTGGGTGGCATCTACGGTCAAGGAATCCAAAGCGGGTGTAAACTCAAGCCTGGTATGCAGGTTTTGAATTGATTTTGTATAATCTTCAAAAGCTATCGGTTTTATTTCGGCTATAGCTGTCGAAAGGCTTCCCAGCGAGGTACGTTTGCAAAACAAGCCATTACCCCCGGCCCATGATGACAATATCCATGGAGCACGATAATCAGGCCGGCTCGGGGCCATAAACTCGTTCTCGGCCGGAAAATAAAAAAGGGTATAATCGCAGTTGTTCCAGTTTTCAAAATCGCGGTCAATGCGGGTTTTAGTTCTGTCACTGGCAAGCACAAACTGGTAATTAACACCCAGGTTTTGGAAGATGGTACTGTATAACCTTAGCGTACCAATAGTTCCGCCTATCTTATTTTTCAACACCGTCGAAAGGCGATTACCTTCATCGCTGTCAAGGTGCTCATCATATCCAAACTTCTTCTTCACATAATTCTCAACCGCTGCTATTTTCGATGCTTCATCAGGTAAAGAGGCCCAACCATTTTCATTGATCAGCTGCGCAATTTGTTTGTTTTCTTTTTCATCAACATAGGTATAAACTGCAAATACACGTTTTGCAAGCTCATTCCAGGTAAACAAGCGTTCGCCTTTCCTGGTCACATCATTATAACTCAATTTAAACTCAACACGCTGCAGGTTGTCTTCATAGGATGCATACTTTTCCTCTTCCAAACCCGGCACATTGTTTAGCTCATAGTCAGTATAGCGTTTGTCGTTCAGCACCGTATCAGTTACCTGCTGTGGTGCGTTATAAGCTTTGAGCGAGAATCTTAACCGGGGCGGCGAAACTATTTCCAGCTTGCCGTTCAAAACCGGAAATATACTTTGAATTACATCCCGCCCGAAATACGATGGAGAGCGTTTATAGGTGTACGAATATTCAACTTCACAGCCTTTTTGCAGCCCTTCAAGCGCAAATATTTTGTAGGTATTGCCGTTACCCTCGGTTATATCTTTAATATTGCTTTTATCCAGATCGATGATCTTGCCGCCGGGCAAAATAGTGCGCGCTTTAACGTCAACAAGGTCGGCATTGTCGGTAAAATCGAGGTAGATCTTATTAAACTCTTCAATTCCTCTGTCGTCATTTAAATGCACCGCTTTATGCAATGTATAATATTCGTCGAGCGAATTGTTTTTACCATCAACAAATTCAATCCGGCGGGTATCAAGTAAGATCACAGCCGATTCCTTGCTATAGCGGGCATCAAGAGTCGTTAGTACTGGTTTATCGTTCCACTTTTCAATAACGATACCAGGTGTTTGGGCATGCAGCAGGCCGGCTGAGGCAAACAGCGCTGTTAGCAATAAGGAGGTTTTTTTCATGTACCTAATTTTTAGCGATACTTAAAGATTCTTTATACAAAGGGAACAAGTTTGAAAGCAATTTATGCCATGACTCAAATTCGTTACTGTTTAATACCAGTCTGTCATTTTCAAACTCCTGGGTTAGCGAAACCCAGCCGTTTTTTTGCTCGTATTTAACAGTAAAGCCGCTATGGGTATCCTGGTAAGTTTTACCATCAGGCAAATACGTAAGCTTATAACCTTCGGGTATTTTAAACAGGGTGACAAATTTTCTTACCGATTTATATTCATAGGCTACCGGAACTTTTCGGTTTGGATAATCGAAATCATCATTCTGAAATTCCTTGAGCAGGTTAAGGTTGAGGTAAAATTCGTTCCCTATTTTTTTACCGTAATCGGGTAGGCTGAAGGTTGCTGAAACTTTCACCTCATCGGGGTTAGACTGATTGCCAATTTTAAAAGAATCAAGGTGAAATTTATTGGAGCCGCGTGCAAATTCAGCGCGCATATATTCATTAAAATCCTTCTTTTCCCAATACATCAGTTTAGCATGCATGGTGGTGGCAAAGTAGCCCTTGTAATTACGTACAACTTTCCCCTGCAGACCGTTGGGTGTTAGTTCCAGTAACGTAGTATCAATCAATACATTACTGTTTTTTTCAACCGTTGGCACCCGTAAAATTTTATATTCCTTATCATTGATGGCAATCATGGCCTGCTTATCCTGGGTTCCTGCAGAGGGGCGGCCAAAAACGCAGGTAGGATCGGTACCATCCAGAAAAATATATTTGCCATCAAGGTTTATAGTACAGATCATGTGGTCGCTTGTAATAGGCAATGGCACATGATCAAATTCGTATGGAAGTTCGCGCGTGCCTATCCAGGTAAAATAAGCTGGAACGTTGGCCCGGGTTAACATGGCTGTCAGGATACTGGCCATGTCTTTACAATCACCAAACCGCCTGTTATACACCAAAGATGCATCGCGGGGTACAAAACCACCCATACCATCCTCAAAAGCAACGTATTTAATATTGTGCTGTACCCAACTGTAGATGTTACGCGCCTTACCTTCGTTGGTAGTTTGGTTACGTACCAGTGAATCAACCACCTGCGATAGCGCCGGGCTTATTTTTTTGTTAACGGTATCAAGATATCCCCGGCTTAGTTTATACAGGTCGTCGCAGTTGGACAGAAAGGGAATAGTGGTTCCGTTTTGGTCTTTATAACTGGCAATATAAAATATAACATGCGGCGAATACCAGGCATATCCAGGTGCATTACCATAACGTTTATCGGCTGTACAGTTTTTAATGGTGAAAGTATATACCGTATTTCGATGTTTATTTTCGATGTTAACCGATATCCGCGAAGTATCAAGGCCTGCAAGCAGGTACTTTACAGTAACCTCTTTGGCTACCGTTAACTTTAATTCGGAGTTAATGACCGGCAGATAACTGGAAAAATAAAACGGCGATAGCAGGTAGGGATCGGTATTGCTCCAGGCTACTTTCATGTAACCTATCGCACCGGCTTCCACTGATGGAAAATTAAATGTTGTTTCTTTTACATCGTCGTAAAAAACAAAGCTTTCTTTATCCGTTACCGTTTTAAATTCTTTCACCTTCAGCTTTTCGCCGCGTGGTGTGGTCGTATAGGCTTCATAGGGACCCAGCTTTTGAAAGTCGCTGTGCGAAAAACCCGAACCATTTAAAAAGGAATTTGCATCGGCTGATAGAAATTCTGTCTGCCGAATTTCCTGGCTTTCCACATGCGGTAGTCCGTCTTTTAATTGAATAGTATATTCGAGCGACTTATTCAGCATTACTGCCTTTTCACCAGGAAAAGTTCGCTGTAATTCGTCCAGGTTTTGAGCTTGGACGTTATTGCTTAAACAAAGTGGTCCGCCTAAAGCTGCCACCAGTATTAATATTTTATTATTCATTCTTCACTGCCAATAATACACCATATTGATACGTCATCGTCCTGATGAGTTTTCCTTTTTCATTATAATACTTTGCCGGACCATTGATCTCACCATTATCAAAACTAATTTCTTTCTTTAACGTACCATCTGGATAATATTCCAGACAAAGGCCATGGGCGTTTCCTGTTTTATAATGATAAACTGATTTAGGTTTTCCATTGGGATAAAATTCCCTCGAAATGCCCTCATAATTACCAAAAGAAACTGTGTCTAAGGAGCGGGTCTGCCCATTGGCATAATAGATAATATCTGGTCCGTCTTTAGTACCATTATTGTAAAAACAAGTCCTTGAAGGGTTGCCATTACCATAAAACGCTTTCAGCTGCCCATTCTTATAACCAATCGGCACATCAGGAACGGGTTTGCCATCTTTCCCGATATAGGTAAATGATTTAGCGCTACCATACTCAAAATTAACCTGGTAAGCCATGCTGCCTCCCGGATCAAACTCTTGCAGCGGGCCGTGCAACTGGTCGTCTTTATAGGTTCTGATCACATATTTTGAACCATCGGGCAGGTATGAAATTTTTTCGCCATTCTCCTGATCGTTGGCATAATGGCTAATGTAATCTATTTTGCCTTGTTCGTCATAGGACTTCCAGACCCCAACTTTTTCGCCGAGTTTAAATGTTCCTTCTGCGCTTTTGATACCGCCATAATAGTAATCTACATAAGCACTATCGCGTAATCCATGATGGTAGCTGTACACAAACTCTGTACTACCATCAAAATAATAAGAGGTGTATTTGCCTTCCAGCTCGCCATTGATATAATTACCTTCCGCCTTTATTTTACCGTTAGGAAAATAGAGCCTGTAAATACCGGATGTCTTAGGCAGGGCGATTGTACCAATAACTTTACCCTTATCATATTGGGTCAAGGCTAACAACCAGCCCCCCTTGTACAATTCTTCCAATGTTTTGTTATTGCCCTGATCAAACTCTTCCCTATAGCCAGAAAGCTCGCCGTCCTGGAAATAAGCCCGAGCGCTTAACCTACCGAGTTCGTCGTAATAATTCCACTCGCCTTCATCCTCATCATCAACCATCCAGCCTTCACTCTCAACCTGGCCGTTAGCGTAATATGCCGTGTAGTAACCGTTTTGCTTTCCGCCGGTCATATTCACTTCGGTTTTCTTATTGCCGTTCTCATAGTAAGTTATGGCCTGTCCGTCTGTTTGTCCTTTGATATAGTTGCCGGTTGAACTAATGCTTCCGGTTGCATAAAAGTTAGTATCAGGCCCTTCATAATCGCCAATTTCGTTTGAAACAAAGTGCTCGCGTTTATACCCTTCAGGAGCATAACTGATGATATCTATTCTTTTTTCTTTTAAAGCAGCCGAACTCATTTGCTTACCTGTTTTATCGAAATACTGCGCAAGCTTTAAGACTCCATTATCGTACAATAGTTTAGCATAAGCCTTACCATCTTTATCAAAATAATCTGCTTCACTGGTGATCTTGCCTTTATGCACTGTATAAGAAACGATCAACTGCCCGTTCTCATAGTATTCCTGATGCAGGCCTTCTTCTTTATCGCCCACGTAGTTTCGTCGCTCTTTTAACTTCCCGCTGGCATAGTATGACTTCCACTCTCCCTCGGTATTATCTTTCACATATTGGCCTTCTGAGGTCAGCGCTCCGGTTTCATCGTATGATTTATATGGGCCGTCCAGTTTACCATTTACAAATTGTTGGACGAATTTTAGTCTGGAGTTTTTATAATAGCCCTTTTCTTCGCCGTTAAGCACGCCATTGGTATAATTCTTATCAAATGAAAGCAAACCGTTTGCAAAATACTCTTTGCGCTCGCCATCCAGCTTATCATTTTTATAAGTTGATTCGGACCTTTTTGCGCCCGAATAATAATAGGCAACAACCGAACCCTCGGCCTTTCCATTAACATAATTTTCTACCGATGAAAGGTTCCCATTCTCATAATAAAAATGCTGCAGTCCTTCCAGTTTACCATCCTTTATAAGCTCTACGGTTTTTAAGCTGCCCGATGGATAATAGTATTTCCATTCGCCTTGCTGTAAACCTGCATCATCATAATTACCGGCACCTTTTATATTGCCATGCGGGTAGTAGGCCTCCCAATAACCATTAATGGCCTTACCATTAGGGGTTATTACGCCCTTCCCAAAAAGCTCGCCGCCATCAAAATGATAGCGCTGCTTTATGGTGCTTCGTTTTCCAAAATTTAATTCGCGGGTTGCACGTATCTGGTTATAATAATCGGCGGTAAAGGTTTCCATTGCCGCAATCTGCTTTGCATTGCTTTTATTATAATCCTGTATGGACTTAATTTTTACGTTGGAAAATATCCAGTTGATGAAGGGCTCAAACTTTTCTTTATTGAAGACCGATTTATAATAGGGCAGGTAATACTGTATCCAAAAATCGGCATTACCGTCAGTATATTCCAGTTTTTCAAACACAGCCTGAATTTGCCTGCTAATGGGGTCGTCGAGTGTGATGAGAGGTTTATAGCCGGGATCGAGTGCTGCTTTTGATTCGAGTATCTCCTGTACCGATCGGTAATTTTCGTCGCCATTCCAATTGAACTTGGCTCTTTGCGCTATGATCTCGTCGGTCGACCGCGAAATGGAATTGAGTATACTGACACAATTTGACCAATATTTCCCCTGTGGGTTGACTGACAGGTAACCGATCACACTCAAAAAACAAGGCAATATCTTTCCCTGATGATAAGTAGCCACTGCCAGTTGGAAATGGGCACTATACATGTATGGGTTGATCAGCAGGGATTTTTGAAAGAGTAATTCGGCTTCGGCATATTTTTCCTGGGCTTGCAACACGATCCCTTTGTTATAAAAAAGTAATGAATAGGAAGGATATTTGGCTATAGCTTCATCGAAAACCTTAAGCGCTTCGTCGCGCCGGCCAAGGTCATTCAGCGTATTACCATAGGTATTGTACAGATCGGGCTCATACTCGCGCTGGTCTTTCAGTGATAAGCCTTCGCGACAGTAATCAATGGCTTTGTTGTACTGGCTATCAGCCTCGCAGGAAATAGCCTTTACATACAGTGACCAAACATAATTGGTATCGCTCCTGCTTACAGTGCTTAAAAGGATATTGGCTTTTTTATATTGGGCCGAATCATAAAGCTGGTTTGCTTGTTTGATAACCTCACCGGAATTGATCAGCCCCGACTTCTGCGCAATTGCTACAGCCGGAGAAATTAGCAATGCAATAAAAATTATTCTTAAAAACTTCATGGTAAAAGGTTCAAGTTTCACACTGACGTGAAATTATGATTTTTTTCTAATTAATAAAGTCAGCTAAAACTTCGGGAATAGTGTATGTTCACACCTTTTGCCCGGGGACCAGGAACTCATGGATAGAAAAAAACGCGCTGCTTCAATCAAAAATGCATTTTTTCATTGATAATGCAATAAATTGACATATAAATCGACTCCTTGTTCATCAAATTTTGTCCTACCGGCTTTTGTAACATTTTAGATGTTGAGCCGGTCTCCTTTTGTTACCCTTATTGCTTTAACCTATAAAGGCCCATCCGAACAATAAAAAACCCCGGTTGAAATTAACCGGGGTGAAAAAGGCTGACTGAAGCAGTAGCTATTGTGCTTTTTGAGCCTATAATTTATCTTCTATAGGGCCGATCTCGATCGAACCTTTTACATCAAACAAAATCTCATCTCCGGTAAATGATTTTAAATATTCAACAAACCGGTCCCGCTCGAGTTGTAGCGATTCGATCTTTGCTTCTACATGAGCCGCACGTTCGTCATGCTTTATTTTCATTGCATGAAGTTCCCGGTTGTGGTACATGATCTTATCATTAAAAAAGCTCAGCACCAAAAATTGAGCATCCGGAGAATTAAATATCCCCTCGATCAATCTAAACGTTTTTTTCTCTTCCATATCTTTTAATTAATAACTGATGAGGGACTATTTAAACATGCTGTATGATGGCCATATATACCGGCATACCCAGCGTTATGTTCAGAGGAAATGTAATTGCGAGCGCCATTGGCAGGAACAAACCGGGGTTTGCTTTCGGGACGGCTATCTTCATTGCTGCCGGCACGGCAATATAGGATGCACTGGCTGCCAGAATTGAAAGTATGAAGCGGTTGCCGATATCGTGGGTAATGGCCCCGCTTATTACAGCCACGGCCGAACCATTGATCAATGGGATAATCAGCGCAAAAAGGATGGGGAACCATCCGGCTTTTAAAAGTCCATCAAGTTTACGACCCGAAATAATGCCCATATCCAATAAGAAAATGGCCAGGAATCCTTTATAAATATCTGTAGTGAATGGCTTAATGTCCAATGCCTGCTTTTCCGTTGCAAAATATCCGATCACCAAACTACCCAGTATCAGCAATACGCTGCCATTGCTGAACGAATGGTAAACAATATTTTTAATAGGCGTTTTGCTTTCCTGGTTGTTGAAAAAGCGTATCAGCAGTACCCCAACTATAATGGCCGGTGCCTCCATAAAAGCCATGATAGCTACCATGTGGCCGCCGTAAGTTATGTGTTGATTTTCGAGGAAAACGCCTGCCGTAACAAAAGTTACCGCGCTAACCGAACCGTAAGCCGCGGCTATGGCGCCAGAGTCTTCAATATTTAGTCGCCGCTTTAAAATAAAGAACGTATAAAACGGTATCAGGATAGCAATGGCGAAACCAAGCAGGATAGAATAACCGATCTCGGGAGAGAAGTGATTTTTGGCCAGTTCCTGGCCTCCTTTGAAGCCGATAGAGAATAATAAGTACAGCGAGATAAATTTCGAAGCGTCGGCCGGAATCTCCAGGTCGCTTTTCATCCGTACGGATAAAATTCCGAGAAAGAAAAACAGCAGGGCCGGGTTTGTCAGGTTGTCAAGTAGTAGTTTTGCGGTCATCCGTTTAAATTTTAAGTTTTACCAAGTGCTGCAAACCTATAGCTTAGGTTTTATAAATTTTTATTTATATTTGTTATACTATACATAAACATTTATTATGCATTATACCCTTCATCAGCTTCAAGTATTTGTAAAAGTTGTACAAACAAAAAGCATCACCAAAGCAGCTGCTGAGCTATTTTTAACCCAGCCGGGGGTGTCAATTCAACTTAAAAATTTTCAGGACCAATTTGATATTCCGCTTACCGAAGTTGTAGGCAGGCAACTATATATTACCGAATTCGGGCACGAGATAGCTGCGATAGCCTCAGAAATACTGCAGCAGGTACAGGCCATTGATTATAAAACCGAAGCTTTTAAAGGTATCTTGTCGGGAAGGCTGAAGATAGCCGTAGTATCAACCGGCAAATACATCATGCCCTATTTTATATCAGGTTTCCTTAAAAAGCATAGCCAGATAGAACTAACCATGGATGTTACGAATAAGGCCGGCGTAATTAAAAGCATGGAAGAAAACGAAGTAGATTTTGGCCTTGTATCAATATTACCCGAAAAAATGAATCTGGAGCAGGAGATCCTGCTCGAAAACAAACTATACCTGGTGGGTGCGAGAGATCATATTTTATCCGCTGAAAAATACAAGAAACAAGTGTTTTCGGAGTTACCCATGATATACCGTGAAACGGGCTCGGCAACCCGCAACATTATGGAAGGCTTTTTTGAACGCAGTAAAATTATTGTCAGCAAGAAAATTGAGCTAACCTCTAACGAAGCGGTAAAACAAGCCGTAATAGCAGGACTAGGTTATTCTATCATGCCGCTGATAGGGATACGTAATGAAATTAAATCGGGCGAATTACAAATACTACCCACCGAAGGCTTCCCGATAACATCGCAATGGCGTCTTATCTGGCTGAAAAGCAAAAAGCTTTCACCGGTTGCAACTGCATATCTTGAATTTGTAAGGCGGTCGAAAAACCACGTAATTGCCGAAAGCTTTGCCTGGACCCAAACGCTTTAGCAGAAAATAATTAGCCCGCTGAAGCGCGTACACTTCAACGGGCTAAGCTTATTTATATTTCTCGACCAGGATAAACTGAATAGTGGTTTTACCTGCATTCCATGAAAAATGCGCCGTTTCGGCACCTCCATGAAAACTTTCGCCAGGTTTCATATCATAACTTTCAGTCTTACCGTTGGTGTAGGTCCATTTGTACAGCCCACCTTTAAGTACATAACCTAGATTTAACGGATGGGTATGGGTTCCAACTTTTGCACCTGGCGGCAGTGTTACCAGTATCATCTTTACTCCTCCGGTATCGCTCAAAACTTTGCAATACTTTGGATTGGTTTTGGCCAGGTCCTGTGCGCAGGCCCTGTTAAAAAAGGAAATGCCGAAAACGATCAAAACAAATAGAAATAACTTTT
Organism: uncultured Mucilaginibacter sp.; assembly: GCA_903887275.1. Classification (GTDB taxonomy): domain Bacteria; phylum Bacteroidota; class Bacteroidia; order Sphingobacteriales; family Sphingobacteriaceae; genus Mucilaginibacter. The sequence goes on along the minus strand of CAISPD010000231.1, from coordinate 10,259 downwards.
TCATGATGAAGGGTTTATTGGTTAAAAATTCAATTAATTGCTTTCCAGGCTATTAGCTTGATTATTTTGATAATATTTGGAATATTACCATGAATTTAATCACAAACTTTTATTTATGCAATAGGCTCGTGAACAGTATTTTAGCCTGATTTTTTAAACTGATATTGTGCTGAAAAAAGAGCTTTAGACCAGCCAGAAATATAAAAGGAAAACAAGGATCACTAACAATACAAGGGCTAAAATAAGGTAGATGCCTTTATGCGCATAATTGGGGGAAAGCCCCAGCCCGTCAGGGCGTTGTACGAAGCGGTTTTTGTCGTTGGGGTTGTAATAAAAAACCGACCATTTCCAATATTGTGGATCATTACTTTCAGGCTCTCCCATTACGGCCATTTTTAATTTATCGCGAATGACAAAAATAAAACTGCAATAAGCTTAGTAAATGATGCCAGTCAGATTTCTGAATTTTTAGTTGAAGTGGAAGCGCATTATAAAGCTTCACTTATGGTTTCGGCACCTGTCGCTGCAATACTTTACTTCATCCCAAACTTTGGCCCATTTTTTACGCCAGCCAAAGGGCCTGTTGCAGACCACGCAAATTTTAACAGGTAAATTTTCCTTTTTTACGTTCTTCATCCCTCCACTAAATCGTTGAAAAAGTTCTATTTCGCCATCCGGAAGAAGGTCATGACCTTAATGATTTACTATCGGGTATCCTTTGCTAATCCAGTTAGTTTGCAGGTTGACCGGCAGGTTAAGCACTTTGATATGGGTAAAGCCCTGTTTACTCAGCAGTTGAAAAGCCGGTCGTATGTTGGGGCATTTTGTAAAAGGGCAGCAGCCACAGTAAATAACGATGGTGGTATTTTTAGGCAGGTCGGCAAGCGCTTTTTGCAATTGCTCCATATTTTCAGATTTGCTCACCGCACCAATATGTCTGGCACCCTGAATATCTTCTACCGCCCCGATATTAAGGATCACAGCCTTTTTATTGCCAGATCTGATTATCCCGGCTAAATCAGCAGGTTCCAGCAGCTGGCTATTTGTCCATGGGTAGCTCACACCCAGCTCGGGTATGGCCACAGGTTTAGTTGCCTCCTGCGCCTGGCATTTTATGGTGGTGAATGCTGTAAATAATAAACTGATCATTGCTATCTTAATCGTTGTTTTCATAGGATATCTTCCGTTGTTATTACGGTACTACAAAGATGAGCATTATCTGAAATAGAAATAATAGAAATTTCACGGAGAATAGCTCGTTGGGGGGGGCGAAATATTAAATAGTTGAATTTTTCGTTCTATTCAAAAGGGCATCGCATTAGTGTTAATATGCTGTCGTAAATAACCTTTAGGTAAACCTAAAAATGATAAAAAATAAATGGGACGCTATGCGATCAAAAAGCTAAAATTTTTTCCCCTTTAATACCGAAGCCATTCCTATGCCGGTTATGATACCTATTGCCGGGCCACAGAGAATTAAGGCGACCAAGTTGAATATTTTGAAGTATTTATTAATTGGCAAATGAAGAAATACTGGCAGTAACATTGTTAAGGTAATAATAACAGCTACAAGCCAGCCCAGGAAACTATAAATAATCCAGCGCTTTGCATGGTTTAAATTTCCTTTCAACAAAAACCGATATTGTAAATAACCTATGAACAACGCGCCTACCGGTATTATTGGCAGAAAAATAAATTCTGATCTAAAACTGAGAAGCTTTAATAACCCTGCTAAAAGTAATAATGGAATAACCACTCCTGCTATATAAAGCCCAACCCAATTTAAAGCGTTTTTAAGATGTTTTCGCAGCAATAACCATTGCATCAATCCGATGGTTAACGCCAATGAAAAACCGATTATTGAATAATCATCAAGTTTGAGGGGTTCCAATAAAGCTGATAAAAACACTAAAAGTGCAACTCCTGCAATAAAACCAATGGTTGTAAATACGGTCCACCTTAGAACGGAAAAAGAAGGCTGCGTTACCATGAGATTTTTGGCTTTATCAAATTAACGGACTATATCAAATTTTATAAATGATATAGATCATTGATTGGACTTTTTTATAGTGCTGCTAAATAACCCTGATAAACATTTACGCTATTTTAGTAATTTACATTAGTTTATGCCAATACCAACCAGCCAACCCGACTATAAAAAACAAGCCGCCCAAAAGGCCTTTCAATTTGTTCAAAAAGGGCAGATCATCGGTCTTGGCGATGGCACTACCATGCTGCACCTTGCCAACTTCATTGTTGCCGACCAAAGCCTGGCTGCATCAATTACTTTTACTTCATCTTCGGCCAAAACCATAGATCGGTTGAAGGAGCTGGGAGTTTCGGTACAGTCGCCATATGCATTTAGCAAAATTGACACCTATTTTGATGGATGCGACCAGTTTGACCGCGAGTTGAATGCCTTAAAAAGTGGCGGCGGCATACATACCATGGAAAAAATAGTTGCCTGCATGGCCAGCGAATTTATTCTTGTGGGCGATGCTGAAAAATATTCCGAAAAACTTACTACCCGGTATCCGATAGTAATCGAAATTATACCCGCAGCCATAACAGCTGTGATAGCACAGTTACAAATTGCTTTTCCGCAGGTTGTTGCGCAATTGCGCCAAAGCCCAGGGAGTTTGGAAGCCGCCTTTACCGAACGGGGCAATTACCTGTTAAATGTAACTTTTCAGGTTTTACCTGATTTGTCTTACATCAACAACTTTATTAAAATGCTGCCGGGTGTGGTGGAGCATTCGCTATTCTATCGCATGGCCAATAGAGCTATAGTGGCAGGGGCCGATGGTGTTAGGGAGATTTATCCGCTTGTAGTAGGCTAAGTGATTGTAGTGGCAACTGGGTTTAGTACCAATGGTTTTTTTGGTTTAATACAATTTAAATCTCCCGGTATAGTTGTTTGGTAATGCAATCTTATTTATAAATTGGGCCGTTGCTAGTCAATTACCTGTGCTTTTACATAATCCTGAATTAGCAGGATGCCTATACCAAATCTTCAATTAGCTATGAAGCAATGCCTTATAACCCTACTTATTGTTTTTACAGGTCTTACGCTATTCGGCCAGGCCAATAAAAAGATCTATAGTTCTGACATCCGTAACTTTTGGATTGCATTTGATAGTATCAAAAACACAGGGGACACGCTGAAACAGCATCATTTGATTCAGGAGCTATATATTGATAAAGGAACTAAAGGCTTAAAAGACTTTATTGAATTACGTCATTTCACTGCCGCCGAATGGCTTAGGTCATTTGGCATTTATCCAAAATTTTGGGCATCTATCCGACCCAAAACCCTGTGGATCAATAATAACGAGCAATTGATAGCAAATATTTATCAAAAATTCAGGGCCTTATATCCCGCATTCCATCAGCCCGATACTTATTTTACGATCGGTTGTTTCAGGGGCGGTGGAACAGCCATAAATGGAAATCTAATCATAGGTTCTGAGCTTGCATCATCAGACGCTTCTGTAGATGCCTCAGAATTGAGCCAGGCGAATCAAGACAGAATGAAGGTAAATACAGGTGTAGTATTTTTAACCATACATGAATCTGTTCATACCCAGCAAAAAGTAATTGACGATAAAAAAACGAGTTTACTTGGAAAGTGTTTACAGGAAGGCTCGGCCGACTTCATCGCAACCCTGCTAACTAAAAAGGAAGTTGAAGCTCCTTACTTAAAATATGGGCTTCAAAACGAAAAACAACTCTGGCAAAAGTTTAAATTGGAAATGTATTCGAACAATACGGACGACTGGCTTTATAACATTCGGTTTATCAAAGATAAACCAGCAGATATGGGATATTTTATAGGATATGCCATTTGCAAAAGCTACTATAACAAAGGCCGCAATAAAACCCTGGCTTTAAAAGAAATAATAGAATTGGACTACAGCGACAAAAAACAATGCGCACAATTCTTAAAGAAAGCAAATTATCACCCTAATAGAATTCATTAAAAGTCCGGCTATCTGTTTACTAAGTAAAATCGGGATTTAACTTAGAGATACATTACCTGTCATCCATTGCAAAAACCACCTAAATTGTGGTTTTGCCCGGCAATTTCCAGCCCCCCTGCAATTACTTTGTACCTGCCCTTCACTCTAGCAAATCAGGCTAAATTTTCTTATATTCGACTGATATTCAACCAACCACACAATGAACCGTCCAAAAACTTTTGTCGCTTATTATCCTTCCGACAGGAATTTCTATTTACTACTGCTAATTGCTTGCTGGGCCGCAATCGCTTCGGGCTTTGGGTACGAAATGGTTCAAATGAGTAGTCAGGGTAAACTGCACTTTCCGCTGATCGTACATATTCATGCTATTGTTTATGTGGGTTGGCTGGTATTGTTTACAGTACAAATCCTGCTTGTACGCTCTAAAAACCTTGCCCTGCACAAAAAGTTAGGCCTGCTAAGTTTAGGTTTCATACCAGTTATGCTTATCCTGGGACTCCTTACCGTCATCATCGTTCAAAAACAGCAATATGGCACACCTGACGGTGATCTGCATTTTATTTGTGTACAATTTGGCAACCTGCTCATGTTTTGCTGCTTTGCAGGTATTGGTATTTATTTGCGCAAAAACTACGTAGTACATAAGCGGCTCATGCTGCTTGCAACGGTGGTTTTTACTGAGCCAGGATTTGCAAGATGGTTCGCTGTTAAAATAGCTCCCTTATTTGGCGACTTTTTCTGGAACTATAAAAACGTCAGCGATGGCTATTGGCGCTTTTGGGGATATGATGTTTTACCAACTTTCATTCTGGTGCTATCCATAGGTGTTTACGACCTGATAACCCGTAAACAATTAAACAAAGCCTATGTGCGGGCTTTGTTATTTTATGTGCTGGTAACCAGCTTAGAGGGAGTTTTGTATTATAGCGATGCCTGGTTTGCCCTGATGAAACATATGATTGGCGTAGCATAAAAGCTACGCCACCGTTACGTTTGTCCGGATCTCAAATCAGGAATAACATAGGGTAGCCTAAAAAATATGTCATCATATGTTTGAGATGAGGTTTGTAGAAGCATGTGCCGTTGGGGGTGAAGAGAAATTTTAGACGCCTTCATTTGGTACGCCAGTCACATTCGTAACCCGTTGGCCGAGTATGCAGTGTTGAAGCAGGTGTACACAGCGCTTCAGGTATTTACCGGGCATACTCGTGTTACAAGGGATAGCCTGAACTTTCCAGAGTAAAGTTCGCTACCTGTCTGCGGGCCACAAGCCGGGAGGCTTGCGATAGCGGGCATGGCTTTGCTAAATAGAATGTTAGTGTTATATTTATGAAATAAGCTGTTTTACCTTACTAACCCTAAACTGAATTACTTAAATGGAAGTTCACCACCATCCGCACGTAGAAAAGAAAAGTTTTAAAGAATACCTTCTGGAAGGATTAATGATCTTTCTGGCGGTGAGCATGGGTTTTATCGCTGAGAACATCAGAGAGCATCAAATTGAAAAGAAAATCGGAAAGGAACTAATTAAATCCCTGGTTGACGATCTTAAAGCCGACACAACAGCATTTAATGAAAATGCCAGCTTTTGGACTACCCGACTGCAAGGCATTGATTCGTTGCGGTATTATATTCAACCTGATATAAAAAATACGAATATGGACCGGACATATTATTGGGTGGAACATATGTTTGAATTCGAAGATTTTAAATACCATGACGCAACAATTCAACAATTAAGAAATACCGGAAATTTCAGACTTATTGAAAACAGAAATGTAATTGATAGTCTTATAGCTTATGACGGTTCGATCAAAAGCCTATATTTTAATGTAGAAATTAGTGCCAGAAGTCAATACCTGTTTTTAAGGCATATGCAAACTGGATTATTTAATTCTAAAAATTTTAAAACGTTTTCTAACGAATTGCCAAAAACTATTTCTACTACAAAGGGATATATAATTCAAGACAAACCTGGTTCACTATTTGAATATTACAATGAATTGTATAATTATAAGCACCTGGGCGCTGTACAGATTTTAAATGATAAGGCTTTGCATATTCAAGCTACAAGTTTAATAGCATTAATAAAAAAAGAATATGGTTTGTAATGACTTCCGATAGCAATGATCCACATTCCTGAATGGAAAAATGAAAATGATTAAATTCTACAGTAAAATTCAAAGGTGTTGTATAGCGCTAATCACGAATTTTCCAATACATACTTTTCCACATTAACAATCCCGAAAAATACCGCTCCCGTTGAATTAATAAAAACTGCCATGAATATCGATGACTTTAAAATTGAACGTTATTTTTCACAATATGAGTTTACTGCAAAGTATTTACTTTCGAGTTCAGATTGTGATGGCTATTCTGTAAAATATCTCCTTGATCATGCGTCGTCTGAAGAATTAAGTGCCTGGGAAAACCAAAAATTGGGCTATACTGAAACAAAAGGGTCGCCGGAATTGCGAAGGGCAATCTCTGGGCATTACCAAACCATGGGTACAGATAATCTATTGGTACTTACACCTGGAGAGGGAAATTTTTGCCTGATGAATGTTTTACTCGAAAGAGGTGATGAAGTTATTTGCATGTCGCCCATGTACCAGTCCTTATATCAGGTTGCGGAAAGTATTGGGTGCAAACTAAATTTTTGGAAACCCGAATACCAGCATAATGATTGGTATTACAACCCGGAACAATTGAAAGCGATGGTCAATAAAAAGACTAAGCTTATCATTGTAAACTTTCCGCATAATCCTACGGGATACATGCCTTCATCCACTGATTGGGATCAGATCATAGCAATAGCCCGCGTCAATAACCTGTACCTATTTTCTGATGAAATGTACCGTTACCTGGGCACCAACCCCAATTACAAACTGACGCCGGCCTGTGAATTATATGAAAATGCGATCAGTCTTTGGGGTATGTCTAAGACTTTTGGACTTGCAGGGCTAAGGATTGGCTGGCTGGCATCCAAAAACAAAGCCGTACTGGCTAAAGTTGAAGCGTTTAAAGATTACTTATCAATATGTAATAGCGGTCCCAGCGAAATTTTGTCGACCATCGCCTTAAATCATTCTGATAAATTTATCACACCAAACAACGAAAAAATAGCAGGAAATATTAAACACTTCCAGGATTTTCATCAAAGAAACCCTGATCTGATTGAATTCAGCGTACCACGGGGAGGCTCAACAGCATTTGTCAGGCTCAACATCCCCAAAAGCACTATGGAATACGCCGAAATATTAGTTAAAAATACGGGGATCATGCTTTTACCCGCCGAAACCTTTGACTACGGTACTGATTTTGTACGTATCGGTTTTGGTCGATCAAACCTGGCGGAAATTTTAAAAGTTTGGGAGAAATACCTTCATTCGGGTAGTAACTGATGTATCGGTTAAAACTTTAAACCCGCCAAACAAAAAGCGCAGGGAGCAACTTTAACGTTTTTCAGAATTGTGTATAGCTCAATTTAAGCAGCTGAAATATTACGAATACTACGAACGAAAAAGTCTCAAGACTCCCGATAGCTATCTGGACGATACAGAAACCCTAACCCAAAAGCACGAGCACACAGCGTTAAGGCTTTTGCGTGGCATACCTGCGCCAGATTGGATATTCCGGAGACCTTGACCAGTGCATTCCGTGCGCTCTCGAGCACCGATTTGTGTTGAAAGAAAAGAATAATCAAATTAACCGTCAATACGTTAACATGGTCAAAGTGTAACGGAATCACCTGTTCGACATTTCGGAATTAGGTGGTCAAGGCCTCCGTATTCTCCAATAATAATTAAAAATCTATTAACAAGTGCTCCAATAACCTCCGGTGATTGATTAATTATGGACTGAAAGTCGATATCCTACAAAATGTATTTTCAGTCAGTCTTTGGTTAGTCAAATAATCCAAATAGAAATAATCTTCACATATACTACTTTAGACCGTCACTCATCAGATTGTGAAGAAAGCACCTTAAAAATTAACTATTTGCTGCACAAGTTGCTACACAAATTGAATATTTCCTTAAAATCAAAACCATTTTAAACAAATAAACCACTTGATAATCAAGTGGTTGTAGCCCCGACGGGAATCGAACCCATATCTAAAGTTTAGGAAACTTCTATTCTATCCATTGAACTACGGGGCCGGGTTGAATGCGGAATTCGGAATGCCAAATGCGGAATTACCTGAATTTCATCATCATTCAAAAAGCAATGCAAAGGTGCAAATTTATCTGCTATCTAACAACCGAGCCATTGTGTAAATCATCGGCAGGTAAAACAAAGCTGAGTTTACCCTGCGAATCTTCTGCAATCAGGATCATACCTTGTGATACAATACCTTTGATCTCGCGTGGCTCCAGGTTGGCTAAAATACTTACCCTTTGCCCTATAATGGCTTCCGGCTCGTAGTGCTCGGCAATGCCGGAAACTACTGTCCGCTGATCCAGACCGGTATCGATGGTAAGTTTAAGCAGTTTCTTGGTTTTGGCCACTTTCTCGGCAGTAAGAATAGTTCCGATGCGTATATCCAGACTTGCAAAAGTATCATAGTTGATATTTTCCTTTGCGGGCTGCAATTGCAGCACCGGCGCCGAAACCTGCTTTTTCGCCGCGAGCTTTTCTATCTGGGCACTAATAGTTTCATCCTCCACCTTCTCAAACAGCAAGGCAGCCTGATTCAGCTGATGCCCGGTTTTAAAGGTTATTTCCTGATCAAATCCTATATGTTCGCTTCCCCAGTTCAGCATACCAAGCGTTTTAAGCGCCGTAGCGGGCAAAAAAGGTTCCATTGCGGCTGCCAGGTGACCGATTAATATCAGGCAGTTGTGCAGCGTTTTACGGGCATCCTCCGGGTCGGTCTTAATGGTCTTCCAGGGTTCTTTCTCGGTCAGGTATTTATTACCTGAACGGGCAATATCTATCACGTTCTGCAAAGCTTGTCTGAACCGGTAGGTTTCGATGTTTTGCTCCAGCTCCTGGTGCAGGCGGGCAAGGTCATTACCTAGTGATGGCTCCTCCAAAACGATCTGGCTGTGCGGGCTTTCCAGTTTACCTTCAAAAAATTTATGCATCAGTATCATTACCCTGTTCACAAAATTACCCAGTATGGCAACCAGTTCGTTGTTTACGCGCGCCTGGTAATCTTTCCAGGTAAATTCGCTATCGCTGGTCTCTGGCAATATCGAGGTAAGTACATAGCGCAGCTCGTCCTGCTTACCGGGAAACTCCTCCAAATATTCATGCAGCCAAACCGCGTGGTTCCTTGAGGTTGAAAGCTTGTCGCCCTCCAGATTCAAAAATTCGTTGGCCGGCACATTCTGCGGTAAAATATATTCGCCATGCGCCTGCAGTATCGCCGGGAAAATAATGCAATGAAAAACTATATTATCTTTACCAATAAAATGTATCAGGCATGAATTATCTTCTTCTTTTGCCTGCTTCTTCCAGTAAAGCTTCCAGTCTTTATTATTATCGATGGCCCACTGTTTGGTGGCCGAAATATATCCTATAGGCGCATCCATCCAAACATACAGCTTTTTGCCCTTGGCCTCTTCCAGCGGCACATCAATACCCCAATCGAGGTCACGCGTCATAGAGCGGGGCTGCAAACCTGATTTTAACCACGATTTACACTGCCCAAATACATTAACTTTCCATTCCCCCTCTTTTTCATCTATCCATTTTTCAAGCCATGGCTGGTACTTATCCAGGGGCAGATACCAGTGTTTGGTAGGCTTTAAAACCGGCGTTTTACCGCTCAGCGTTGATATCGGTTTGATCAGATCAGTAGGGTTAAGCGAAGTGCCGCAATTTTCGCACTGATCGCCATAAGCATTGGGGTTACTGCAATTGGGGCAGGTACCGGTAATATAGCGGTCGGCCAGAAACTGGTGAAAATCTTCATCATAGTATTGCTCCGAGTATTTTTCTATGAACTCGTCCTTCTCATACAAATTCAGAAAAAACTCCTGCGACAGATCGTGGTGTATCGGCGACGAAGTACGATGATAAATATCAAAAGATATCCCAAACTCCGCAAAGCTATCCCTGATCTGGGCATGATATTTATCTATAATTGCCTGTGGTGTGGTATTTTCTTTTTTAGCTTTGATGGTGATAGCAGCGCCATGCTCATCAGAGCCACAGATATATACCACATCCTGCTTTTTTAAACGCAGGTAACGTACAAAAATATCAGCAGGCAAATAGGCACCCGCCAGGTGTCCGATATGCAGCGGACCATTAGCATAAGGCAATGCCGAG
>CAISPD010000230.1 GCA_903887275.1 uncultured Mucilaginibacter sp. | reverse complement strand
ATCGTTTAATCTGGTTGCCTATAGGCCACAAATGTGCCGAATATTTAACTTGTTGAAAATCAATGCTTTAATATTTGTAAATTTTCCAAAAAATGGAAAATATTCCATTTATGTAAATTTATTCCATAAATCATTAGTTAATATTTAATAGCAAATCGTTAACTAATGATTAATTTTTACGGAATAACACAGGCCAGGGTTTTGAATATTTGCGAAAAAATTCAATAAATATTTTTCAACAGTATTTTAAGCGGCGTATACTTAAAAGTAATTAATAATCAGCCAATTGTGATTTAGGAAAAATGCGGTCCATTAAACTTATATTATAAGTAAGGAAACCTTTGAAATTTATTTCCGTATAGTTAATTGATTTTTTTAATTTGTCAAAAAATTGCTGTATGACCGCATATCACATATTTGTAGTAGAGGATGATGAATGGTATGGAAAGATACTGGAGTACCATCTTGGCTTAAACCAGGACTACAAAGTTACCCGTTTTGCTACAGCCAAAGCTTGTTTAGATAACTTATACCAACAGCCAGATCTGATCACGATCGATTTCTCATTGCCGGATATGGCCGGAGATAAACTTTACCGTCGAATCAGGGAGCTAAATTCAGAAGTGCCTGTTATAGTAGTTAGTGCGCAGCAGGATATTACAGTAGCGGTGAACCTGTTAAAAATGGGTGTCAGCGACTATATGGTAAAGGATGATGCCACCAGAGATCTGTTATGGAATAGCATCATCAGGATAAAAGAAAATCAAAACCTGAAAAAGGAAGTTGAGCTACTTAAAGAAGAGTTGGGACAGCGGTTCTCATTTGAGAAAACCATACTGGGGCAGAGTGAGCGCTTGAAAAAAGTATTCGTAATGATGGAAAAAGCTTCCAAAACGAATATAAATGTGTCTATCTCTGGCGAGACCGGAACCGGGAAGGAAGTAGTAGCCAAGGCAATTCACTACAATAGCGATAGGAAAAAGAAAAACTTTGTAGCCGTAAATATGGCTGCTATACCGCGGGAATTGGTTGAAAGTGAATTATTTGGTTACGAAAAGGGCGCTTTTACCGGCGCGGTTGCACGCAAAGCAGGCAAATTTGAAGAAGCCAATGGCGGTACTCTTTTTTTGGACGAGATAGCCGAACTTGAACTTAGCTTACAAAGTAAATTACTGCGTGTTTTGCAGGAGCGGGAAGTTGTGAGGGTTGGCGGTACAGAAAAAATAAAACTGGATATCAGGTTGATCATTGCTACTCATGCAAACCTGGCCGACGAGGTTAAAAAGGGAACATTCAGGGAAGACTTTTACTACCGTATTATCGGTTTGCCTATTGATTTGCCTCCTTTACGTGACAGGGGAAACGACGTTTTAATTTTGGCCAAACACTTTATTGACGAGTTTGCCAGGCAAAACCGATTAGGAACTATTGCGCTTTCACATGAGGCGAAGGAAAAGCTATTACGGTACGCTTACCCCGGTAATGTTCGTGAGTTAAAATCAGTTATTGAGCTTGCCGTAGTGATGTGTGACGGAACTGAAATAGGCGAGGAGGATATTACTTTTAATGCTATCCGTCGGGAGGAGAATTTAATGAAAGATGTGAAAACTTTAAGAGAATATACCATCGCTATCATTTCACATTACCTTAAAAACAATAATAATGATGTGGTGCTGGCAGCTAAAATTTTAGATATCGGTAAAAGCACTATTTATAAAATGATAAAAGACGGGGAATTAAAGATATAGAGACTGCGTTTCCGTTAAATGGAATACTTTTCCAAAATATGGATTTGTGCAAAAAATGATATAAAATTAATGGCTTTGAAACCTCTGAAAGGACTCTTTTTTATTTGGTACGATTTTTAATAGCGCAAGCTTGATTGTAAACAAATAAAAAAAGAGAAAATGTACGGAATTGTAAACAAAGCAATTGAAGATCTGGTGGTAACTAATTATGGCCAGGAAATTTGGTTAAAAGTTAAAAAGAGAAGCGGAATAGAGATGGACTTTTTTATCAGCAGCGAGCCTTATGATGACAAAATTACTTTTTTGTTAGCCAGCGCTATCAGCGATGAATTGGCTATCCCATTGAAAGAAGTTTTTCAGGCATTTGGTGAATGGTGGGTAATAAAAACCGGCAAGGAAAAATATGGCAATCTGATGCAGGCAGGCGGTAAAAATTTAAAAGAGTTTTTAATCAATCTGCCGGTTTTCCATAACCGGATCATGCTCATGTACCCAAAATTGACGCCACCCGAATTTAAAGTAAGTGATATTAAAGACAATAGTTTGTTTGTGCACTATTTTTCAAAACGTGAGGGATTAAAAGACTTTGTGCGAGGATTGCTTAGCGGGCTAGGGAAATTATATGAAACACCGGTAACTATTGAACTTATAGCAAGCCGGGAAGGTAATAGTAAGCACGAGATATTTGAAGTTAAGTGGTAGAATTATGGGGGCGAATTTTTTAACTTTCGATGAACATCAATTTAGTAACGTTTTCCCGTTTTATATACTGGTAAACAAAGATGGAAGTGTTCAGTCCATAGGTAAAAGCCTTCAAAAGTTAAACAAAGATGTCATAAACTCGAAATTTTCAGATCGGTTTAAAATATTGCGGCCTGATACCACGCTGCAGGATTTTGAATCGTTAAAAACCTTATGCGGGCAACTTGTTACCATCGGGATTTTAAATCAGCATAAAAACCTGCTCAGAGGTCAGTTTGAATATATTGAAAATAGCAACCAATTGCTATTTGTTGGATCGCCATGGTTCAATTCAATTGAAGAAGTTACAGAGAGCGACCTTACTTTAAACGATTTTTCGCACCACGATCCCCTGATCGATTTGCTGCATTTATTGAAAAATCAGGAGATCGTTAATGATGATCTGAAGCATTTGCTGCAAACAGTCAATCATCAAAAAAATGAGTTGAGGAAAAAGGAGGATGAGCTGATCCGCCTTTCTCAGCTTGCCAGCGTTAACACAAATGGGGTGGTGTTTACAGATGATAAAGGGAATATCATTTGGGTTAATGAAGGCTTCAGTAAAATGATAGGTTATCCTGAGGAGGAAATACTTGGGAAAACAACAATAGATTTTTGCCGTGGTCCGCTTACCGATGATGATCTGCTGCAAAAAATTGGAAGTGAGATTGGTTT
>CAISPD010000229.1 GCA_903887275.1 uncultured Mucilaginibacter sp. | reverse complement strand
TATCGCACGGGCCTGATCTGGAAGCTATTTATGAATTGCCCCGAGATAAAAAATGGATTGAAGAATTTGGGATTTACCAGTAGTTATTACTAAGGGCAAATCAGTTATGCTGTTGTATCTGCACCAAGCCAAATGATGAATTGCCTTTTAACAGGAGCATTTTCTCGGTGCTTCGTGTTTGGTACACGTTATTACGGTAATCTTCAATAGTTGCCATGAATTGCGAAAAATCTGCGTCGATATGCCAATCTGCCGGTACCGTGATGATCAATTCCCCAAATGCCTGGGTGATGTCGAGTACTGCGGTGCCGTTAATATCTGCACCGCTTAGATCGATCTCGGTTGAACCAAAAATATTATTGATCGATCCGCCCTTGAAGTTTTTGGAAAAGATAGTTCTTTTTATGCCGCCGAAAATTACACGGGTTTCCAAATAATCGTCAGCGTTCGGGATCACGGTTGGTGGTACATTCATGGCTTTTATCTTTGATGCTGCTCAAAATTATGCGTCAAAGCCATTCAGGAAAGTTAAATGTTGTTAAATACAGCATAATGTCGGTGAACAGGACAAATAATCCGGTAAATAATTAAAGCCCCAACATTTGGTAACTCCCATTGCATAGGTATATTAGACAAATGAAGAAGTACTATTTACTGGTGCTGTTGTATTTAGCAGGACTATTGCTTTCTGCGGTACAGCCCCATGATTATTTTACCTGGATATTGGAAGTTTTTCCGGCAATCATAGGCTTACTGATATTGTTATTTTCTTTTAAATCTTTCAGATTTACCTACCTCACCTACTTTTTTATTTTGTTGCATTGCTATATCCTGTTTATTGGCGGACATTATACTTATGCGCTGGTACCTGCATTTGATTGGGTCAAAGAGGTATTGCATCAAAGCCGAAACAATTATGATAAAGTAGGACACTTTTTTCAGGGCTTTGTGCCTGCCATGATAGCAAGGGAATTATTGATCAGGAAACAAGTGATCAACAAAAAAGGATGGACAGCATTTCTGGTGATCAGCATTTGCGGTACTATCAGTCTTATGTATGAATTGCTGGAATGGCTGGTTTCGGTAAGTTCCGGGAGTGCCGGTGATTCATTCCTTGGTACACAGGGGGATGTTTGGGACACACAATCTGATATGCTTTTTGCTATTATCGGTGCCGTAAGTATGATTCTGCTTTTTTCAAAATGGCAGGACAAGGCGGTCGGCAGGCTAAAGAACTGACTGAGCCCGTCTGAAAATGTCTTTTCCACACTCCTCCACTGGTTATTTAACCTATAATTAAGTAATTGGCAGGCATTTATGCCTTTAGGCAAGTTACGCTGTTGATAATTTCACTGGGCAAATTCATTAAATGTTCCCGAATTTGGTATTGACGATTTACACTAAAACCGCCAATGCCTGAACACAATAGCAAATCGCTGGCTGACTTGCAAAAGGAAGCAGGTGACATCAACTTAAAAATTCGCAGGTTATTGTTAAACGGCTACAGCTATGACGATGGCATAGCAAACCAACTCACCAAAATTGCTACCGTAGTGGATCTCCGAAAACAATTGATGGCAATCGAAAAAGAGATCAGGATACGGTCCGACCAATAGTTTAATAGCCTTATTTTCACCAAAATCAAGCTTTGAATATGTACAAAGCCCTCACCCTTTTTATACTGAGCTTTGTTTTTGCCATTACCTTTTCCAACGCACAGCAAAGTAAGCTATGGAACAATAGATCCTGCGCAGTGGTATTAACTTATGACGATGCTATCGATATTGATCTGGATAACGTCATACCTGCTCTGGATTCTTTAAACCTGAAAGGTACCTTTTACCTCATAGGTTCCTCGCCTGTCATTGACTTGCGTCTGGCTGAGTGGCGTGCTGCTGCAAATCGAGGACATGAGTTGGGTAATCATGCCATGTTTCACCCTTGCGATGGAAGTCTGCCGGGGCGCGGCTGGGTGCCAGCTGAGCACGATTTGAGCAAATATACCCTGGAACGGGCGGTCAGTGAGATCAGGGCAACCAATACACTGTTAAAAGCGATCGACGGCAAAAATGAGCGCACCTTCGCTTATCCCTGTGGCGATCTGAAAATTGGCGACCAATATTTTTACGATCAGCTTAAAAACAACTTTGCTGGCGCCAGAGGCACCCAGGAAGGTTTACAAACCATAGATCAGGTAGACCTCAGCAATATACGTTGTTATCCCATAGCCGGTCAACCGGCATCCTATATGATCGATCTGGTAAAAAAGGCACAGCAAACGCATACACTGCTTGTATTTCTGTTCCATGGCGTTGGCGGCGGGCATAACCTCAATGAAAGCCGTGGTTCCCATGCCGAGCTTTTACGCTACCTGAAAGACAATGAGCAAAATATATGGATAGCAACCATGGTTGATGTTGCGAAAGAGATAAGCGACTTTCAGCGTAAAGAAAAATGAAATTGTGGTGGCTTACTTTCAGAATTTGAATTATTGCCCGGTGCCGGGCGGATGCCGATTAGCGAGAAAGTACTGTGGGTAGGTACTATAGCTTTTTTCCGGAACCGGGCTACGGCGGAACTATGGATTGGCATAATTACTTAAAAAGTTCAGCGGACGACTAAATTATGGTTGACACTTTTTAGAGTTAAATAATTGATAATCAAGATTTTAACCCCAAATAGGTGTGATTTATGTTAAGTGTGTAAACCTTGTTTCGCTGTTTATTGAAGGCCTGCCTAACTTATATCCGGTTTCAGCTGCTCCCTGTTAACTGGCCTTAATAAAATGCTGCGCAATAGAAAGGCTTCTGAACAAGCGGCTGTTTTTGAATTTATTTTTCCGGCTGCGGTTTAAAATGTCTTTTAATATTTCAAGCACATCAATGGTATAGTCACCTTTATTGATCATAACACAATCGGCCTGTGCGGCATGGGTAGCGTCCGTTATCTCGCTTCGGGTGGCAATTCCTTCATTTTGCATGTTTTCTAAAACCTGGGTAGCCCAGATGACCGGCGTGTGGGCGGCTTCACATATCCAGAGGATCTCCTCCTGAATCTCACTCATTCGTTCAAAGCCGATCTCGATTGCCATATCCCCGCGGGCAACCATTACCCCTGTGGGGCCAAAGCTGAGCCCCTGTAGAATAATACCAGGTAGCTCATCTACAGCTTTGCGAGTTTCAATTTTTGCTATTATCGGGAAACCAGGTTTGTTCAGTTGGGAAAGTTCTTTTTGTAGCTCTGCCATGTCAGCAGCGCTATTGACAAAGGAGTAGCCGACCATATCCGCATGTTTGGCTATAAAAGGCAGACATTGTTTGTCATAGTCAGTAATGGATGCTATCTTGTAACTGGTCTCCGGAAAATTTATCCCTTTATCGTTTTTGATCACAGGTTTTTTAGTGGCGATACGGGTTATCTTTAAACGCGCAATTTTATCATCAACTTCCAATACCTCAGCCTCAAATAAACCGTCGTCAAAAAACACCCGCTGTCCCGGTTGCAGGTTCGCAACAATACCCGGTTGGGTACATTCTATCAGTTTTTTGGATTTTTTATGTTTGGCCTCTGGGTCACTTAGCCATATTTTATCGCCTTCTTCAACTTTGAGTTTTACTGGCTGATTTTTATGGTCCACGATATGGGTACGTATCTTGGGACCGGCAAGGTCCATATAGAGTTTACATGGCAGGCCGGTTTTCTTTTTGGCTTGCTCCAGGTTGTTGATCATGGCTTTCCAGGTATCCGGCGTATCATGCGCACAGTTGATCCGTGCCAGCCGCATGCCATTTTCGAGCAAGGCGCAGAGTAACTCCAGGTCGTCGGCGAAATTGGTATCGAAAGTTACCATCACAGGTATTACATTTTCGGTGCTCTTAACACCCAGCAATACTTCGATATTCCGTTGTAAATATTTCAGACCATTTTCGGGGCTCACTTCGCATTTTGCTGCGGGTTTAGCGCCTAACCACTCCATCACATGGATCAATTGCGATTTAATATGCCCTTCGCTGCTTGACAGTGATGACAAGCCCGAACGATGCAGCTGTAATTGCAAGGTTTCAATATCAGTAGCCCGCAAGGCAAGATAGTCGACCAGGTTAATTGCGCTATTACGGTAATCTTCCTTTACTTTTTCTATAGTGGGTTGATGCCTTGCCTCAGCAACCAACATGTTATCTAGCAATTTGTGGAGTTCTTTTAATATTTTTTCTTGATGTGTCATTTTCCCGGGTTGAGTGTTGCAGCAGCGCAATTGGTATCTGGCGTCAGTAAAAAGCCTTCAGATTTACCGAAGGCTTTGCTGATCTGTTATGCTAATTTTATTCGTTGGTCATAATTACTTTCAGCGCTTTTTCTTTTGCTGCATTGCCAAAGGTCTCGTAAGCATCCATCACCTGATCCAATCTGAAATGGTGCGTAATAAGTTGATTTGGCTTCAATTTTTCTGATTGAACTGTTTTTAGCAGCATTGGCGTCGTAACGGTATCTACCAGTCGGGTTGTAATGGTAATATTCTGTGCCCAAAGTGTTTCCAGGTGCAACGTAGCACTTTTGCCATGTACACCAATATTGGCTACGGTACCACCCGGACCTATTATTTCCGTACACAATTCAAAAGTTGCCGGTATGCCTACGGCTTCAATGGCAGTATCAACGCCTTTGCCATTGGTTAGTTCTTTTATCCTTTCGGCAACATTTTCCCATGAGTTATTGATGAATTGAGTGGCGCCAAATGTTTTTGCTACCTCGAGCCTGTTTTGGTCGGGGTCGATCATAATGATCTCGGCGGGTGAATAGAACTGGGCAGTTAACAATGCAGCTAAGCCGATAGGACCTGAACCAACAATGGCAACTGTATCCCCGGGTTTAACGCGACCGTTTAAAACACCGCATTCAAAGCCTGTAGGTAAAATATCACTCAGCATTACCAGTGCCTCTTCGTCGGCACCTGCAGGAATATGGTATAAGCTATTGTCGGCGTGCGGTATACGAACATATTCGGCCTGGGTGCCATCAATCAGGTGACCCAGTATCCAGCCGCCGTCTTCACAGTGGGAGTACATGCCTTTCTTGCAATAATCGCATTTGCCGCAAGAAGTAATACAGGAAATGAGTACGTGATCGCCTTTTTTGAAATTAGTTACACCACTGCCGGTTTGCTCAACAACGCCAACACCCTCATGGCCAATGATACGACCGTCGGTTACTTCTGGCACATCGCCTTTCATAATGTGGAGGTCGGTGCCGCAAATAGTTGTTTTAAGTATCTTAACAATAGCATCAGTTGATTTAATGATCTCAGGAACCGGTTTTTCTTCCCAGGCCTTTTTCCCGGGACCATGATAAACTAGTGCATGCATGGTCTTGCTGCTCCTGATAAGGGAGGTATTAACTTCGGGTGACTCAATTAAAGTTTCCATAACGATGTGTTTTATTGTTTACAACAACTACTATGCAAAATTGTAACAAGGCAGTCGATAAATAAATGACAGGGGTCATGGGTGGAAGTGATATGAGTTAGGTTTAGAGCTGGTAACAAAGATAGATAAGTAAGCACCCTGAATAGCCATTGAAGCTTGAGCCCGTAAGATTTGATCAGAAGATTGCTTAACAGGCCGGAGAAGGGGAAAATCAGGCCAAAAAAAAGCCCCTGGGGTATACCCGGGGGCTTTTGTGGTATCAGCTGGAATCGAACCAGCGACACAAGGATTTTCAGTCCTTTGCTCTACCAACTGAGCTATGATACCGGCTCATTGTCCTGAAGGACTCCCTTGGTAGGGGCTGCAAATGTAAGTGCTTTTTTTGTTTATGAAAAACTTTTTTCAAAAAAGGTGTAATCATCTAGATTGCAGCACTAAATAGGGCTAAAATTTCAATTTTTTTAAAAAAACGCATAAATTAAAATGCCTAACCAGCTTTTTTGCCTTTACCTCCCTATCATCTGCCCAAAATTTGGATCTGATGGAAATATTTTTCCGAAAGATTTAATAAAATTCAAAAAAAAGCCCTTTTTCTTAATATGGAAATAGCATTTTTCGGAAAATTAATTTTCAATTTTCGCTAGTTATTTAATTTTTTTTTAAAAAATTCCTAAAATAGCATTAATATTTTATAAATAATTCATATTATAGCAGAAATTTGTATTTCTGTACAAATAACCAATTTAACCCAGTTTAATTAATTTATTTTTCTGCATTGAACTCATTTTATGAAAAAAATTGAAGCGATTATTCGCACATCAAAATTTGAAGAGGTCAAAACTGCCCTAAAACAAGTGGGTATTGACTTTTTTTCCTATTGGGAATGCTCGGGAGTCGGAAACGAGCAGGTAACAGAGCACCATAGTTATCGTGGTACGGTTTACGACACACATTTTTTGTCCAGGCTTTTTATTTCAATTGTCTTAAAAGATGAAAATTTAGAAAAGACAGTTGCTTGTATTGAGAAAGCCGCATTTACCGGCGAGATCGGCGATGGTATGATCTTTACGTATAATATTGAAGAATCTATCCGGATCAGAACCGGCGAAAGAGGTAAAGCATCTACTGCTGGCCCAAGCGATGAAAAATTGTAATTATTAACCCAATCAATCAACTGACATGACGAAAAAGATACTTATATGCTTATTGATAGCATTTTTGAATATTTCATTGACAAATACTTATGCCCAAACATCAAGAAAGCCGGATCCGTCTGGCGTTAACACCGGATCATCGGCAGATCTGGATACCGGGGCATTTAAAGTAATTGATACTTTAGCAAAGAAGAAAGATACAACTGTAGCTGCATTAAATGGTTCTGTAAAAAAGTTAGCTACTGCAGTTTCTAACGTAGCCAATGCTGATGGCAAGAATAAAGTAGCCATAAACCTTGTTTGGTTGTTGGTAGCCGGATTCCTGGTGTTTTTTATGCAAGCTGGCTTTGCGCTGGTTGAAACGGGTTTAACCCGCGCCAAAAACGTGGCCCATACCATGGCCATGAACTTATTTGTTTATCCGGCGGGCTGTCTAGGATTTTTTGTTTGCGGTTTTGCCCTGATGTTTGGTGGTGTAGGCGCTTTGGGAACCCTGGGTGGATTTGATGGCCTGAACCAGGAATTTACGATCCATTTGCTGGGTCATTCGTTCGGATTATGGGGTACCAAAGGCTTTTTTATGAATGGCGTATATGACGTAGGCGTTCTGGGATTCTTCGTATTTCAAGCTGTATTTATGGATGCTACGGCAACCATCCCTACCGGTGCAATGGCCGAACGCTGGAAATTTGCATCATTCGCAATATCCGGTGCTTTGATTGGGGGCCTCATCTATCCTTTATACGGCAACTGGGTATGGGGCGGTGGTTGGTTATCGCAGCTTGGCGTTAATTTCGGCTTAGGTCATGGTCACCTTGATTTTGCCGGATCTTCTGTGGTGCACTTGTCCGGCGGTGTGCTGGCATTTGTCGGCGCAAGGATGATCGGTCCTCGTCTGGGTAAATACAACAAAGACAAATCGGCTAATGCTATCCCCGGTCACAATATCCCGATGGCAGTTTTAGGTACTTTGATATTGGCATTCGGATGGTTCGGATTCAATGCCGGCTCTACTTTTGCAGGTACTGATTATAGATTTGCTGTTGTTGCTTTTAATACAATGATAGCTTCCTGCGGCGGTATGCTTGCTTCCACTTTGTGGATCTGGCTGGTGAGAAGTAATAAACCAGATGTGAGTATGATGTGTAATGGTTTGCTGGCCGGATTGGTAGCAATTACTGCACCCTGCGCCTATGTGACTCCGATTGGAGGATTGATCATTGGATTGATCTCAGGTGTTATCGTAGTGGAAGTAACATTCCTGATGGAGAAAAAATTCAGGATCGATGATCCTGTTGGTGCAGTAGCTGTACATGGCGCTAACGGTGTATGGGGTGTTCTTGCTTTAGGTTTATTTGCAGATGGCAATTACGGTGATGGTATCAACGGTGTAAAAGGAACTGTAACCGGCTTATTTTATGGTGGTGGCTGGGGTCAGTTCTTCGCTGAAGCTATCGGTGCCGCAACCAATATTGTTTTCATTGGCGCCGCTGGTTGGTTAATGTTTAAACTGCTGGATAAGCTGGTTGGAAACCGGGTTAAACCAGAAGTGGAAATGTATGGCCTTGATCTCCCTGAAATGGGTATTGATGGCTACTCCGGTATTCGAATGGATAAAAATGCCGAAACACCTCTATCCAGATAAGGTTTAAATTGACAATAGTTCAATAGCTTTTGTCGAATATTCAAAAAGGCTCCATTCTTATGGGGCCTTTTTAATTTGCTACCAGCCTGACATCATTTTTATAAATTCGAACTTCTTTCAACTCTTCAATAAAAATATAACTTTGACAAAAATTACTATGCACGCATAATGACCGGGCAGATTGTTTTTATACTCATACTGGCTGTCGCCGTCTGGCTTTTCAGCAAAAACGTCGGTAAAATAAGGCGTAATATTCGGCTTGGCCGCGATACTAACCGCTCCGACAATCCCGCTTTGCGCTGGAAAACCATGGCGAAAGTGGCTCTGGGCCAAAGTAAAATGGGTAGGCGTCCCTTTGCTGCGCTGATGCATCTGTTTATTTATGCAGGCTTTGTGATCATTAATATCGAAGTGCTCGAAATTTTGATCGATGGCGTCTTTGGTACACATCGTATTTTTTCGAAGCCGTTTGGGGGGGTGTATGACCTGCTCATTGGTGGGTTTGAACTATTGGCGCTCCTGGTGCTGGTGGCCTGTTTTGCCTTTCTCAGCCGTAGAAATATCGGACGATTGAAACGTTTCACCGGCGTTGAAATGACGGCCTGGCCACGTTCGGATGCTAATTACATCCTCTTCATTGAAATATTGTTGATGTCGGCTTTCCTAACGATGAATGCAGCCGATCATAAACTGCAATTGCTGCAATTCGGGCATTATATAAAAGCCGGAAGTTTTCCGGTAAGTAGTTTGATCGGTCCGCTTTTACCAAACAATACAGCCATTTTGGAAGTCATAGAGCGTGGTTGCTGGTGGTTTCATATCATCGGTATTCTGGCCTTTTTGAACTATCTGCCCTATTCCAAGCATTTTCATATCCTTTTGGCGTTTCCGAACACCTATTATTCTAACCTAAATCCAAAGGGTGAATTCAGCAATATGCCATCGGTGACCAACGAGGTTAAAGCCATGCTCGACCCGTCTTTCGTTCCGCCACCGGCAGAAGCCGCACGTTTTGGTGCCAAAGATGCAACCGACCTTACCTGGAAAAATCTGATGGAAGCTTATACCTGCACGGAGTGCGGGCGTTGCACTTCAGTATGCCCGGCCAATCAAACCGGAAAATTGCTTTCGCCCCGGAAGATCATGATGGATACCCGCGATCGGATTTCGGAGATAGGGAAGGGTATAGATAAAAACGGCCAGGATTTTAAGGATGATAAAAGTCTGCTCGATAATTATATAAGTCGCGAAGAAATATGGGCCTGTACTACCTGCAATGCCTGTACTGATGCTTGTCCGGTAAATATTAACCCCCTCGAGATTATCGTCGAACTACGCCGATATGCCGTGATGGAAGAATCGCAGGCCCCGGCCAGTTTAAATAACATGTTCGGCAATGTAGAGAACAATGGCGCGCCCTGGAAGTATCCTGCGGCGGATAGGTTGAACTGGAGTAAGGAGTCTTGAGTCTATAGTCCATGGTCCATAGTCCATGGATGATTTAAAATGTTAGCAGATTGGCTATGGCCTATTGTCGATGGACTATTGACCATCGACCATCGACAGATACATGAACCATGAACAATGAACCAATAACTGTTCCCACCATGGCCGAAATGGCCGCACAAGGCAAAGAACCCGAAATACTTTTTTGGGTTGGCTGTGCTGGTAGTTTTGATGAGCGCGCGCAGCGTATCACGCGTGATATTTGTAAAATATTGCACCATGTGGGCATCGGCTTTGCCGTATTGGGAACCGAGGAAAGTTGTACAGGCGACCCCGCCAAACGTGCAGGTAATGAGTTTCTGTTCCAGATGCAGGCAATGGTGAATATACAGGTGCTGGATGCCTATAATATTAAAAAGATAGTTACTGGCTGCCCGCATTGCTTCAACACCATTAAAAACGAATACCCAGGTTTGGGTGGCAATTACGAGGTGATCCATCATACCCAACTCATCCAGCAATTGATTGACGAAGGCAAACTGAAAGCCGAAGGTGGCGAAAGTTTCAAAGGGAAACGCATTACCTATCACGACCCCTGTTATCTTGGTCGCGGAAATGATGTTTACGAGTCACCACGCGAAGCGTTGGAAATATTGGATGCCGACCTTGTAGAGCTGAAGCGTTGCAAAAGCAATGGTTTATGTTGTGGTGCCGGTGGCGCCCAGATGTTCAAAGAACCTGAACGAGGTGTTAAAGAAATCAATATAGAACGAATAGAGGATGTACTCGAAAGCAAGGCAACGGTTGTCGCTTCGGCATGCCCTTATTGTATGACGATGTTGCGCGATGGCGTAAAGGGCAAAGAAAAAGAGCAGGAGATAGAAGTACTGGATATTGCGGAGATCACGGTCAGGGCTAACGGATTATAGGCCGTCCGACTTAAAATGTAATAATGCAAGTTTCAAACTATCAAGCCTTTCTGGCTGCATGTTTTTCACCGGCAACTGCAATACATTCGCCATCGAATCAACGTTTCCCCTGGGATCTTCATAGGTTTGAACGATGATGTCGTCCTTATTTGCTTTTAGCCATAGTATTCCGTGGTTAACATTTCCAAGGTAGTCCAGGTCGTTAAACATGCGCAGGTGTAAAGAGTAATACTCCTGCATACCATGTTGAAAAGTTTTTCGCAGGCGAACAAAATGCTCGGGCGTTACGCTTAGTTCCCAATTCTTCAATTTGGTTTCCCCTGATGGGTCGTAACATTCATTCAGGCATTTATTTGTCCAATGCAGCCATTGTTGTTCGTCCATTTTGGGCCCGCTCGCATATTTAAATGCACAAACCGGCAAAATAGACAGTAACATAAGCCCGAATTTGTACCGATGAAAGATTGATCTGATCATGACGCAATAAGCTTATTCTAAATTAATAATTTGAGTAAATTTACCCATGCAATTTTCTGAACACTCCAGGGTTTGGATCTACCAATCCGACAAAGTATTAACCGAACAGCAGGCTGCTGATCTGCACGACTTACTTAATAAATTTGCAACATCGTGGACAGCCCATAACCACCAGCTGAAAGCAAAAGCTGAAGTAAGATATAATCGCTTTTTAATTTTGATCGTTGATGAAAGCCAGGCAGGTGCCAGCGGTTGCTCGATCGATAAATCCGTCAATTTTATGAAGCAGATAGAACAACATTATGGCATCAATTTGTTTGATCGGTTCAATATGGCTTACCGCGATGGAGAAAAGGTTTTGTCGGCACCAAGGGATGAATTTGAAGAATTGCTAAGAACAGGCAAAATAAACTCCCAAACCGTTGTATTCAATAACCTGGTACAGGACCTTCAGCAACTGGATACTAAATGGGAAGTGCCCTACAGCGAAAGCTGGCATCCGCAGTTGTTTGGGGTGTTGAGTCAATAGGCATTAAGCATTGGTCATTTGGCATT
>CAISPD010000228.1 GCA_903887275.1 uncultured Mucilaginibacter sp. | reverse complement strand
TTTTTTGAAGCCTTCAAATTTTTAACAGGGAAATAGGCATTATAACGGCCCGGTACTAACTCCCAAACAATTTCTTTGGTCATAAAATATTTCGACTCGGTATAGCCAAAAACAGTCAGCCAATGTATCCTGCCGTAAAAACCACGGAGTTCTTTTGAGTATTTATCTTCTGCAGGGTCAGCTTTTTTCTGATCAGGTTTGTTTTGAAAATTATTCAGTACTGCAGCCTTTTCATCCTTGGTACAGTCGGAAAAACTTTTGTTATACGTTTTTTTCACCAGGTCATTAAATTCTCCTAGACCTTTAAAAAAAGCATCCTGATCGCTTTTTTTAGTGCAATCATCCAGCATCAGCCATACAAATTTATCCAGTCCAAGATCAATTGCGCCGGGGCTGGTTGTTTTTGGGATGATAGTTTCGGCTAACGCTGCAACCAGATTTTGCTGTTCGAGATTAACATCAAAATGCGTGTAATGTACCGTAGGTTTACCGGGTGTGCAATAGGGCAATAATGCCGCACTCCCCATAACAAAAGCTAAATTTCGGATCGCCGAGCGCCTGTCCATCTTTAAATTAAATTATAATGCCGGTAGGGGTTTATGGCGGCAATATAGTGTATAATTGACATTTTAAACAAAAAAATTGCTGTTGTTCATTGGCTACACAAACAACAGCAACATTTCTGGTGTAATTTAAAAACAATGGGTTAGAAACCCCATTTTTTCATCGTTTGTAAATCAATTTTTACACAATCGAATGGGTCCTTGCCCTGATACGATTCCTGTTCGATGACAAACCAGTTGGTGCCGCCATTTTTACGGGCTTCTTTTACAATTTCTTTTACCGGCATAACACCTTTACCCAGCAGTGTACTGTCATAGCCATCCATGCCCTGCCCGGTATCACTCTTGATCTCATCTTTTACGTGCAATAACTCAAAACGACCAGGGTATTTTTTAAGTAGTTCAAGTGCCCTTCCTCCGGCGCCTAACATATTACCCACGTCCATTTGCTGTGCAACCAGGTTCGGATCTGTGTTGGCAAGGATATAGTCATATAATAAACCAGAACCGTCAGGTGCCTGTGTATTAAACTCGAAGTTATGATTGTGATATCCAAACTTCATACCCGATTTCTTACATAATTCGCCACATTTATTGAATTGGTCCATTGTCTTTTTCAGCTTATCCTGATCATGGCGTAGCGCATCATCCAACCATGGGCTGATCACAAAGTTTTGCCCAACTATGGCTGCATCTTCTACCGTGTATTTCCATTTATCAGTAAAATCCTTTTTGCTGTCGTCCCAATCTTCGGCTGTCATTACTGTGTGTCCGCTATGCATCTGCAGGCCCAGATCGGTCAACACCTTTTTAAATTCTTTGGCACCATAACCATAAAACTTACGGTCGATGTAGTTTGCATGTTCTACATGAACATAGCCCATATCGGCAAGCTTTTTAAGCGAACCCAGGGGATCCTTGCTCATAGCATCCCTAACGGAATATAACTGCAGGCCTACCCGTTCGATCTTTTTTGGAGCGGCAAACAGGCCCGATGGCAGCAAAGCAGCGCCTGCTACTGCAAGCCCTGTGTTTTTAATAAAATTTCTGCGTGAATGATCCATTTCAATTTGGTTTTATATGTTAAAACTTCTTTCTTCTTATTTTCCTATCGGGAAGGCCCCGAATAGCAACCCGGAATTACTTACAAAAGCAAGGTGTTTACTATCTGGCGCCCATGAGGGAGTGTTTATGGTTCCCTGACCACCATATAAATACGCTATAACGGTTGAGGGCCCGCCACTGGCAGGCATCAGCCTGAGATACACATGTTTGTAAAAAGGATGATCGCCCGCTGCCACTTCATCTTTCAGGAAAGTGATATAAACGATCCATTTACCATCGGGTGAAATATGGGGGAACCAATTGTTGAAATTATCATTGGTCAATTGGGTTTGTTCGGTGCCATCAGCTTTCATCCTGTACACCTGCATCAAACCACTGCGCACCGAGTTAAAATAGATGTACTTGCCATCTGGGCTGTATTCCGGACCATCATCCAGGCCGGGGGTATTGGTAAGGCGTTCTTCAGGGCCACCACCCGAAGGTATCCTATATACATCATACTCACCATTACGGTTACCGCAAAACACAATATATTTCCCGTCGGGCGACCAGCCATGCATATACGAAGGGCCAATTGGAGTGATCTGTTTGGCCTCACCCCCACCAATCGGAACAGTAAAACCAAGTGACGCACCTTTATCACCATTTCCGCTACTGATGGTTAGCATGGTTCCATCAAAGGAAATCACATGATCGTTATTGTTTTTATTGGCAACTCCAGTATTGATCACTTTCGGCGTGCCGGATGCGAGGTCGAAATTATACAGTGCACCGTCGCGGTTATAGATGAGCGATTTCCCGTCTTTGGTCCAGTTAGGCGCCTGTAGTGATTGCGGTATCTGGTAAATAACTTTACTACTTTGATCGCGGATGTCCAGAATTTCAATTGCGCTTCCTAAATAATCGCGATACGGTACCAGGGTTTTAGGCGCCGGCGCTACAATACGCACATTGTTAAATATTGCCTGCTCGCTTACTTTAGGGTTATGGGAACATATAAACAGCCCCACATAAACCTCATCGCCCAATTCGAGGCTATCAAGTTTTTCACTTACAAAAGTTTCACCTTTATGCGCAACCGACATGGTATAAACCCCATCCTTGCGCTCCAGTTGTATGACATCTGCTCCCGTTAAAGTAAATTTCTTTTCTTCCGTAATACCGCCCACATTCCTTCTGAATTGCAGAGAAGTAAGGCCGCTGCCATGCACTACCGCACTTGCATGTTTCGAATCAGTATCAAGTGTCGACCTTACCATCCAGCCTATTTTGCGATGTTCTTCAACACCCTGGCCCAGAAAAGTAAAATTAGTACGAAGTATAAAATCGCCTTTGATTTTCCTCCATACATAATGAAATTCATCATGTTTAGCCCATACATTGGTGCCCGCCCCTTCCAGATGATATTGCTGGGTATTGCTATCATAAGTGCCGTTGCCTTTTTGTTTAACCTGTCCGATATCGGCCTGATCATCAAAAATACCTACAGGCTGGCTTTGCGCGTACGCTCCGCAATAACCTGCACACAATAGAAGGCAACTTATCCAGGTGCGAAGTGAAAATCTCATCAGTAATGGTGTTTTTATGACACTTATAATTGGGGTTAGCTAAATTATAAAATAAATTGATAAAACCCACAATTAGTTTGCGTAATTTTTATCCGGGCTTAATCGTCGGAGCTGAGCAATGAATTTTGTTGTGACCGGGCAAAAGCCCGATAGCGCTATTGGCAGATGTCGAAAATAAGGTTCCGGTCTATTAACTGAAATGGATTCAGTGGTTGAGAAGGTTTTAAAATTCTAAATCCTATACATATTCAGGATTCAAAGGCAAACAAAAATAAAATTTACTACCCCTGCCAGGTTTTGATTCGATCCAAAGATTGCCGCCATTAAGTTCAACCAGTTCTTTACAAAGCATCAAACCAATACCGGTGCCGGTTTCTCCAGCTGTTCCGCGTTGCGAAAAATGGGTTTGCAGTGAAAAAAGCTTTTCAATTTCTTCGGGGAACATTCCCTTGCCGCTATCTTCCACGCAAATGATCACCTTTTCTTTCGTTAATTCAGAGCTAAGTACTACATAGCCCTTTGCTTCGGTGAATTTTATGGCATTGCTTACCAGATTGCGCAATACAACTTTGATATGATTTTCGTCGGCAAAAACGGATTGACCGGGGCTGGCCTGATTTCGGAATTCGATATTCTTTTTTTGCAGCGCGTGACCGAATATTTCTTCCATCTCTACCCCAGCAAGGAAAATATCCAGGCTTCCGGCGTTTAACTTACGTCCTTTAATATTGCTGCCCGCCCATTCCAGTAAATTTGAAAGCGTCATTTCGGCGCTTTTTACCATAGGACTGATTTCCTGCATCAATTTGTGTATTTCCTCATTCGAAAAATAGTCCATACCAAACATATCCGTGATGTTGCGCAGGTTAGCTAAAGGTGTACGCAGATCGTGTGCTATTACGGCAAGTAATTTATCCTTAATTCCGCTAAGCAGTTCCAGATCGGCTGTCTGGCTTTCAATTAACTGCTTTTGTTCCAGCAGTGCATCATGCTGCCTGCGCAACTGTTCACTCAGGTTTTTCCTCTGCTTATAAAAATAATAGGTAACCACAAACAATACCAGAACCAGGGCAAGCGCCAGGGTCAGGGTAATAATGGTGTAACTCTGCGACTTTAACAGGGCCTTATGCTGCATATCAGCCCGCTCCAGAGCGGCCATTTCGGTCAGTCGCCGGTCGAGCGCAAAATATTCCTGTATCAGTTCAGTATTTTTGTTTTTGTTGAAAGTACTGAGGCTATCCTGCATCTTGTTATACCTTTTAAGGTAAAACATGGTTGTTTGTAAATCGTGTTTCTTTTCATAACTCGAGATCAGTTCCTTGTATGCCCCGGATATTACATCAACAACGCCAATACTATCGGCAAGGTTGCCTCCACTTTTTGCAAAAGGTATGGCTTTATCAAAATCCCCCAGATTATTGTATATAGAGGCATATACAACCAGAACATTGGCGCGTAAACGCTTATTGTGAACTATAAAACTCAATTTGTAAGCTGTATCGGCATAAGCCAGAGCCTCTTTATACCTGCCGGTTTTATTAAAAACTACAGCGATGCGTTCATATAAAACCGCCGCATTCGCCCTATCATGCACTATTTTGTTTAAATTCAAAGCTTTCTGAGCTTCGGCAAGCGCTTCCTCAAAATTGTGCTCGCGCCGATATATAAGCGAACGCTCACTGAAAACGTCCGCAATTTCATCCAGGTCGCCATGGGCAATTCGTTCGGCACTATCGAGGAATCGTCTGGCTTGCCTGAAATTGTGCAAGTCGGAATATGATCGACCGATCGTAATGAAACATTTGGCGATCAATTTATTTTCATGTGCCGGTATATTGAGCAATGCCTTGTTCAGGTAAACCAAAGCAATGGGGTAATATGATTGCGACCAATAAATATGACCGATATTATAAAAGCTATTGCCTATGCCCAGGGGATATTTTGCCTTCTCGGCAAGTAAAAGCGCTTTCGATGCCGCTTTTCTGGCTGAATCAGGAGATTGCAGAAAGGTATCATACGATAGTTTATTCAAACTATCGATAGTATTTAATATCGCTTTGGCATCATTGGGTCTTGCAGGTGACTGCTGTGCAATCCCAACTGTAGATGCCGCCAACACTAGCAATAAAGTAAAAAAATTACGCATTTACGCTTTCAATAGGTAGTACTGAAATTAACAATATGCAATAATACTAGAAATATGTTATTTATCGGCAAATCTGCAACGCTCGCCCGACAGCATTGCTCTCCATTTTTCTTCTTCCTCCGGCATTACGTCTTTTTCGGCGTGGTGCTTATAAATGCTTTTGAATTCTTTGCGGCTGCGTGCTTCCAAAAAGCGCCTTACTTGAACCTGATCCTCAAGTATCAATCCCGGAACCTGGACCGGTTGGTTATTTTCGTCTTTGGCCACCATTGTAAAATAACTGGTATTGGTATGAAAAACCTCATTGGTTTTGATGTTTTCGGAAACCACTTTAATGCCAACAACCAACGAAGTTTTGCCCACATAATTAACGGAGGCCAGCAGCGACACAAGGTAGCCTACTTCAACGGGTTGCAGAAAATCTACCTTATCAATTGATGCCGTTACGCAATAATTTCCTGCATGCTTGGCAGCACAAACATAGGCAACTTTATCCATCAACGACAAAATGATACCTCCATGTATCTTACCACCAAAGTTTGAATAAGAGGGTATCATCAACTCCGTAATAACGGTTGCAGAAAGGCTTACCGGCTTGTACAAAACGGCATTTGAAGTTTTTTCCATAAATATGAACGGGTAAAAATGGCATTATTCGTAAGAAATTTAAGGTCTGGAGCCACCTGTATCACTAATTTTAAGGTAAATATGCATATATTGCTAATCCAATATGCCTTTTAAAATTATTTTATTTTCTGCTTTTTTTCTTTTTTGCACTACCGATTGTATATCGCAAAACAATCCTGAAAAAAAAAGTCGCTTCACTGATGACGTGACCGAGAAATTTCATGTGCTTCCCGACAGTCCAGATGTCAAAGATGGGATATACAAAGCTTACTATAACCACAATCACTTAATAGCTGTAGGAAGCTTTTCGCATGGAAAAAAGGTGGGTACCTGGCAATTTTTTAATGGACGTGGTGCAGTGTTGCAGACTTATGATTTTGACCGCGATACTATCGTTTATGAAGCTTTTGAAAACCGCAGTTCCAATCTGCGTTATTATGTCGACCGTGAGCTGGGCGATTCGGATAAAGCAAGTAAACCCTACCGGGTGGGTGGGCGGTTATATGGTTACCTGCCCTATTTAAAAGCGTTCAAGGCCCCTTTTGAACCCGATTTTGATCTGAAACCAATTTACACAGCAACAATTGAATTGCTGATCAGTCCCCTGGGGCGCCTGGCTGATTACAAGGTCCACCTCGTAGGTCCGGGCTTTGCCCAAATCATCACCCTGACCACAAGTCTCTTAAGTGAAGAAGATAAAAAATTCATACCTGCCAAAATCAATAAGGAACCGGTAGTATGCCGTATCTTTATTAAATGCCGGCTAAAATCAGATGGCGGTTTGGAATTTAATTAAATTGGTATTGTTTGAATGCGGAATGCGAAATGCCAAATGCGAAGTGTTTTTAAGCGATAATGATCAACATTTAAATCACACATTTCGCATTTACTTCATTCCGCATTTGGCATTTCGCACTCCGCATTTACTTCATTCCGCATTTGGCATTTTGCATTCCGCATTTACTTCATTCCGCATTTGGCATTTCGCACTCCGCATTTACTTCATTCCGCATTAGGCATTCCGCATTCCGCATTTTTTAATGGTGGTGGTGTCCATCCGGGCCATGGGCATGGCCGTGCGATAACTCGTCGGAAGTTGCCGGACGTACGTTGATGATTTTACCGATAAAATGCAATTCCTGGCCAGCCATCGGATGGTTAAGATCAACAATAACTGAATCTTCTGCGATAGAAACTACCTGGCCCTGAAAACGGTTGCCCTGGTTATCCTGCAAAGGAATAACACTTCCAACGGGTGGGATATCGTTGCCCGCAAATATTTCGAGCGGTAAATTAGCTACGGCTTCTTCGTCATAATTGCCATAGGCATCTTCTGCCGACAAATGAAAATCATAGGCATCATTCGTTGACAGTGTATTCAGGTTTTCTTCGAACCTTGGAAGCATTTGGCCTGCTCCGAATAAAAATGTCAATGGCTGCTCTTCAGTAGCACTTTCTACTAAACCTTCTTTGCCATTTTCGTCCTTTACATACAGGTCGTAGGTTAATGACACTACCTTTTTGGGTTCGATCTTCATATTTTTTTACTGGAATTTTTTAATTTTTGATTTGCTCTAAAGCCTCTGCAATATTGGATACTGGTAGCCCGCAGGTTTTATCGCGGCAAACAAATATCCGGGTTTCTTCTGCAAGTCTGCCCTGCAGCAAAGGTAAAATTCCCTTTTTACCTCCCAAGATAATTTTGTTGGGAACGTAGTTTTTTTCAAACTTCTGGCGCAAATCCTCGAAATTATTGCCGGTTATGGCTACTTCATAAGTACCAAAAACTTCAAACAGCAATAACGACGCCCAGTTGGAGTAAGATGATCCGTATTTTGCTATTTGCGATTCTATATTTTTTAAGAGCTGCGCTGCAAGTTCCTGGTAAGATGGTTCATCAAAAAACAAAGACAGCTTCTTTAAATTAA
>CAISPD010000227.1 GCA_903887275.1 uncultured Mucilaginibacter sp. | reverse complement strand
TTGTTAGCGTCGGTAATGAACGCGGTATGATTGCCACCACCAATACCTGAAAACAGGGGAGATAATTGTACGTTGCCTTCGTCGATCTTATATTGTAAAGGCCCATAACCTGAGCTTGCATTTACCCTTACCTGTGCGTTGGAGGCGCCAGGTGCAGTTTCCTTTTGCAGGATGCTTACCGAGCTGATCATTGCATCGCAAATGCCCCGATTTACGGGTTCAGCCGGGCCTTCGGTATAATAAGCGACTGCAAAGTTTCTGTAGTCAAAAGGTACCGTTTCGTTTATCAAACGGCGACTTAATATACCGGAATATATCTTTAGATTTTGACCGGGTATGGTGTAGTTGCTTTCATTTACGTTGCCGGTATCATTATAAGCAACGGTTACTTGCATGTTTTCGCCATTGGCAACATTTCCTGTTTCATCGCTTATGGTGATGTAAACATCGCCATCGGTATAAACGATGCCATTGTCGGTAACAGAACGTTGATTGGTGATCAATATTTGTGGAAAAAGAGGCATGGGGTTGGGGGGGTTAGTTATTGGGTATTAGGTATTAGGTATTAGGTATTAGGTAATGGGAAACAGGTATTAGTTAATATTTTACTGAATTAGAGATCACGTTGGTAAAATGGTGTCTATTATTTGCCGGGTGATCTTTTCCGCCATGGCGAAGGTTGCCTTGTTTAGCTGAAGGTTTATATTGTCGTCTCCCAGTGGAACGGTCATTAGACCGGGGATGCCCTGGAATCCTTTTTTATCGATCGATTTTTTTATCGCCCAAATGGCTTTTTCGGGTATACCTTTAGCATTGCACCATGCCCGAATGCGGTTGATCATAGGTGGGCTTCCAATTGGCGCATTTGCAGGGGTTGGCCCCCGACCATACTCAAGCACCAGCAGGTAAGCCGGAAATTGCAAACTTGCTGCATTTTCTTCATCAACAATAGCTATCTCCATTGCTGTTTGCCCTGTTACAAGTTTGCCATTGTCCTGCAGCGATTGAACGAGGTCGGCTTTAAGGGATTCGAAGAATTGGGTTAGTTCGGGGGGATTGGTCATTGGTCATTGGGCATTAGGCATTAGGCATTGGCATTGGTTATTTGGTATTCGGCATTTTGGTTTTAGATGAATGGCAGGCGGGTAGTTTTTTGGGAATGCTTAACATATTTAGAACGAATCAAAATACATGGTGGATAGCGTGATGCTCAGGTTTACTCCAGTAGTATTTGCATCGAACTTATTGTAAACCGGCATAGATTTGGCTTTATCTCCGGCTTTTATTTTGAAGTACCGTCCCTCGCTTTCGCGATATTTAGATGCGCTGATAATAAATTGGTTGGCCAATGCAAGGGCCTTGTTTACATAAGATTCATTGTCGGACGTGTATTGATCAAATTCCGTTTTAAACAGGAATTCGAGGTATATCGTAAATTTATTTTCTACAGATCCATTGATATGTGTTGAAATAGCAATGGGTTGCAAAGGATACATAAATACACAAGGGAAGCTATGAAGCGTGTCAGCCAGTGTATTCAATTCGTTTGCGGTTCCGTATATGAATGCAGGGTGTCCGGGCAAACTTTCTACTATGGTTTGTATTTGATTTCGGATCGGCATATTGGAGATTTGATTAAAAAGGATATCGGTTAATTAATTGAGCCAGGTATTGCGTATTGGGCATTGGTCATTGGTTATTTGGGATTGGAGCTTAAAATTTCTGAATATCGACGCCTGTATTCTGCTTCAGTTTTGTTCAGTAGTAATTTTGTTAGCACCCGTTCATAGGGCATAGCTAAAATAATGCTCCATTTGGTTATATCGCCGCCTGCCAGGGCATTGATGGTGTTGATATAGCTGAATTTTTCGAAATTACGGACGCCTGCATTCGTTTCAATCGCTGTAGGAGCCGTTGATAATAGTTTTGTTTCCGTTTCGATAAGTTCGGATAACAGGTAAAAAAATGACGTGAGAGCGGCAGCGCCTCCATTGCCTTCAGTTTTTTTATTTCTTCTGTGAACGCCTCGGCCTCAAATTCGTCATAGGGCTGCCTGGTTACGCAGCAATAGAAATATTGCGCAAGTACCTTGCAACAGGCATTGAGCGAGGGTTGGAAGTGTTCCTGCCAGTTAGATTCACCAAAAACAGCTATATGTTTTTCTATCTCATCGGCAATGATATCTCTTGCCGCCATAAATGCTCCGGCGGGTTCCATTGCTAAATTGTGTATCACATCTACTATAACTTTTTCCCCGCTTAGCATAAAGGTGATTTTTGCAGGAATGGTATAATAGCTGTTAAGTATTTTGATCTGCCCCGCCAATGCCATTACAGCTTCGCCAAATTGGTCAATATCCCCCATATCAATTGTATTTTGCAGTAAGGGTTTAGGTATACCCGAAAAAATGCTGATCACGTCCAGATCATCCGGGTTTTTAAGTTGCTGGAGATCGAGCAATTGTCCAAACGTAATTTCGTGCAGGTCAGTCGGTATTCTTACCGTTATTTTACCCCGGCTAGTTCTGATTTGTTTGATCATCATATAGTTAAAATATAAGGTTCAATAGGTGAAATGTATTGCTCAATAAAAGGTAATCGGCTTTTGGGCCTGTTGCTTCGATTGATCTTCAGTTTATTTAATGCCACATACCGAAGTGGATCAATAAGATGATTCCAGCGGTCTATGGGTTCATTCAGGGGGCGGCCGGAAATATCAGTTTTCCATTTGTACCGCTCCAGCTCGCGGCGTAGATTAACACTTTGGCGGGTGATATTTAATTGATATCGTTTAAGTATATCAATAGACAGATTGATACTGTCGGCTCCCTTTTGTGCAGGTACGATATTCCAGCCCAGGCGCCTTAGTTCTTCGATAGATTTAGGCTCGGCACTGTCGGCGATTATCGGGGCATTTTTTGAAATTCCCAGATCGGATAGCTTTTTTGAAATATCGGGATTGGTTAACCGGGTTTCGTAAAGCAGCTCATTGATCCATAATTCGCCATTTTGCCTGTAAACTGCTAAGCAACCTGTCTCATCATTGGTAAAGCCAAAATCCAGGCCATAGGCCACCAGGCGTGCATTGCCCGGTATGCTATTGCAAAGCAGCCAGTTATTAAGCACCAGGCCGGTAATTTTACCCGTAAGGCCCCGGGCATAAACTTTCCAAAGTTCCAGATCATCATTTCTGAGTGATTCGATCTTTTGCCGCATCGTGTCGCTCAGGAATGGGTTATGACGGTGATCGGAAATAAAAAGACGCACATTGTTATTTCCAAGAAGTCGATCATGCACCCAAAAAGCAGTATTGGGGTTATAATCTATATAAATTCGGGTTTTGGTTCTTAGCGCCAGTTGCTGGTAAATCTCCCAGCTTATGCCATTGGCTTCATTAATGAATAAATAATCCCGTTTCCCCGATTTTGCATCCTGGGCATCGGTATAACTTTTAAACTCTATGCTTGTTCCATTCCTGAATTGAAATATTCTTTCAGATCTGTTATAGGAAAGGATAGCCGCTTTCAGGCCATCAGATTCACTGCTTATTTTTAATGCGTCACGTAATGCACCCGACTTTAAGTTTGGGATGTCCTGGCCAACTACGGTAATAACCTTATCGGCTTGTGCGGCGGCAACTGTAAATAATACCTGGAGTATGGCGTATGTTTTGCCAGAACTGGTACCACCCTGGTTTATTACAATATGGGCTTCTGTATGGTAGTTTGCATCAAATAAAACGCTAACTCCAGGCGCAAATAGCATGGTTTGGTGTTTTAAACTAAATTTTTATTAATTTTATATCGATCAATACGGGTTAAACTCAACCAAATGCGCCGACTGCTTTCTTTTACGGTTTTAATCTTTGCTGCCGCGATGATCTATTCCTGCAGCAAAGCTGGCAAGACTATTGATTTCGCTCAGTCGTCACAGCAGCTTATCGTAGGCAAGTGGTCGCTTCAGCATGAAAAGGTTGTACAGTACATCAATGGTAATGTTCACCAGGATACAACGTATAATTCCAGCCCGGGTAATATTTCGCGCCTGCAGTTTAATAAGGATGGTTCTTTTAGCAGTATCAGTTTATATGCTTCTGGTCCTTTCACCGGAAGTTTAAGTTCGGGTGCTATAACTACGGCCGACTCAACGGCTGGTGTTTTTAGTTTTGCAGGTACCAATTTTAATGTTTCGGCTCCAATTGCAGGATTAGGAAGTAATAGCTTCGCTTTTGGTTCAGTTTCAACAATTGCTAATCCTGCAGTATTTAGTGCAGTTTCCAATAGTATCAAGGTAACCGAGCTTACGTCAATCAGGCTTACGCTACATACCGAGAATATCTATACTTTAACGATCAACCAGGTTACGCAAACGTATAAAAACGAATGCGATTACTACTTCACCCGGTAGCCTGATCTTTAAAGTTCCACATCTTTTTCACTGGTTGATACAGGTGTGCCTGTATGAATTACATTTACATTGAATACCTTTGCTGCTGTGTCGTCTGATGGGTTATTAGTCACCCTTTCGCACCATCCCAATGTTTTCAATGCAAAAATTGCACCGGTTGATGATTGGAAATGGAGCTTCTTTTCATACTCGGTTTCAACCCTTAGTCGTGCCCGTTTCAATAAAGCCGAAAATTTGCCTTTAGTTTCGCATGTTTCAAATTCAGCCACGCTTTTAAAACCCAGGTGGTAAGCCAGGCCCGACATGGTAAGCGGTTCGGTATCATTTCTTTTTTTCTTTGAATTATCGTCGAGATCATTGTTTTGGTTGTCGGAGCCCGTTTCAAAATACGAGCGCAACAGACCTTTAAGTTCGGCAATAGAACCGAAGGGGTATTTTTTCATAGCAGGAAGTTTTATGATTAAAATGCCGGATGGCATAAAAGAATATTCAAATATACTAAAAAGTTTAGTTTATTGCAAATGATTTGATCGGTTTATTTTGAATAAGTTGATAAGCTGAATTTAAAACGAGTGTTCTACAGCACGCAGTTGTTCCTTGTTGCAGATGCAGATTGTTCGAAATCATGGAGTTGAATTTTTGGAAAATATTTGAATGTTTAAATTTTCCATTAGCTTTGAGGAAAATATGTCAAATACAGTATTTTCCGGTGTTGAGGTCAGGGAGCGAATTGTGGAAGTTGCTTTAAAGCAGTTTTTAGATCATGGTATTCGAAACATTACCATTCTGAGGCTTGTTGAGCCACTGGGTATTTCAACAAAAACAGTTTATAAATATTTCAGGAGCAAGGAGGAACTGCTGGAGGAATGTCTTGGTTTGCTATATGCAGGATATTTTAATGAGTTCGATCAAATTGTAAGGCGTAAGGATAATCCTGTAAATACTTTGCATTTTTTATTTCGCAAGACCCTGGAGAAGGATTTTGGGATGAACCGTGATTTTTTCCACGACCTCAATTATTATTATCCCGAATTGCAAAATGCTGCCATCCAACGAGACTCTGAGAATTACACAGGTTTGCTTATCCCGCTGATACAACGAGGTATAAACGAAGGCTATTTCGATAGTGAGCTTGATCCGGAATTGGCGATCAGGGGAATAGTGGCATTATACACAATTATAACCCGTGGCGAGGAGTATCGTAACTATACCGGTAACCCCGCTCATTTATTTAACAACCTTGTTGAAGTATTTATCAAAGGGATGTGTACTCCGCTCGGTCTGATTGAACTTGACAATAACTCTATTTTTAAAAAAAGCTGATATGAAAAAGATCACCCTACTGATGATGCTATTTTTAAGCCATTTTGTATTGCTGGCTCAACAGCACAATTTTAATCTGATGCCGGTACCCAGAAATATCGTACAAGCTGATGCAAAATTCCGTCTTACCGGCAAATTTACAGTTCAGGTAAATGGAATAAAGGATGATACCATATTATACCGCGCTGTCAACCGTGCCTACCAGGCATTGAATCGTAAAACAGGCTTAGCTTTTGGTCAGAAATATATTACACCCGCTGATACCTTGACAAATGCGCAATTGCAGGTTGCCGAACAGTTTAGCGCTCAGCCAGCCATCGGTACCGATGAAAGCTACCAGTTAAAGGTCGGCGAAAATACTGTTGCCCTGAATGCCAAAAACACCATCGGTATCCTTCGTGGCCTGCAAACCTTGATTCAATTGGTGTCTGCAGATGAAAAAGGATATTACCTGCCTGTGGTTGCCATCAATGATGCCCCCAGGTTTAAATGGCGGGGTTTGATGATCGACGCCGCACGTCATTTTATCTCCTTTGAAGAGATCAAACACAATTTGGATGCGATGGCAGCTGTAAAGCTGAATGTTTTGCATTGGCATCTGACAGATGATGAAGGTTTTAGGGTTGAATCAAAAGTTTATCCGCTGTTACATGAAAAGGGATCAAACGGTGAATATTATACCCAGCAGCAGATCAGGGAAATAGTAGCCTATGCCCGCGACCGGGGCATTATTGTAGTCCCTGAGTTTGACATGCCGGGCCATTCCCAGAGTTGGTTTGCCGGTTATCCCGAACTGGCCAGCCTGCCGGGGCCATATCATCCCGGTCCCCGTTCGCAATGGCAGCAGGAGCATCCCGATCCGAATGCGCCCAGAGCTACATCTATTGCCGATATCATCGCTAATATGATTGCACCAACTTTCGACCCTATAAATGAGAAAGTCTATACCTTCCTCGACAAATTTATCGCGGAAATGACCAAGCTGTTCCCTGCGGGCTATATGCATATTGGCGCGGATGAGAATAATGGCATGGCCTGGAAAAAAAATCCGGCTATTGTAGCCTGGATGAAAGATCATCAAATTGCCAATACCGACGAGTTACAACGGTATTATGTGGAAAGGGTTTATGCCATTTTGAAAAAGCATGATCGCCAATTAATAGGCTGGGAAGAAATATTTAATGAAAAATTACCTAAAGATGCGATCGTACATAAATGGATACCTGAGTCAAACGGCATGATCAGGTCTTACGGTAAAATTGCTGATTTTACTACCCATGGTAACCAGGTGCTGTTATCTGTTGGCTTTTATACCGATGTATTTTTGCCGGCATATATCCATTACCAAAACCCGGTTTTTCAGGGCTTGAATGATGTTCAGGTCTTAGGCGGCGAGGCAGCACAATGGACCGAATTGGCCGACAATGAAAATATAGACGGAAGGATATGGCCGCGTGCAGCTGCAATTGCAGAACGCCTTTGGTCGCCTGAAAGTGTGAATGATGCAGATGATATGTATCGTCGGATATTTGCTTTGAATCAGCAGCTGGACGAACAGGGCTTGCCGCATCTGGCTAATTACAACCGTGGGCTGCGCCGTTTATCCAATGGTGCACCTATTGATCATATAAAAGTGCTTACAGATGTACTTACGCCGGTGAAAGGTTATAAAAAGCTGATGGGCAATATGATGAAATCACCGCAGAATTCTTTCCAGACAACACCTTTAACAGCCGTTTCAGATATCATTCCTGTTGATTCCGAGACCAAACGAAAATTCAGGGCTCTGGTTAAGCTGTACCTCGAAAAGCACGATAAGGACTCGGAAGCGGCGATCAGGGCCTATCTATTTTCCTGGAAGCAGAATGATGCGCTGTTGGCGCCACAATTTACGGGCAATAAACGTTTGTCGGAAATACAGGATCATTCAAGAAACCTCGCTGCTGCAGCGGCAATTGGCCTGGAGTTGCTTGATAAAAACGACCAGGGAGTTACTGACGTCACCTGGGTTCAGCAAAAAACAACGCAGCTTGACAGCTATGCCAAACCACATTATGAAACTGAAATTGCCGTAATACCCGAAATTGCTGAATTACTGATTGGGCACTTAGTTGCTGAGCCTGAAAGCTATCCGGCCTTTTAAATGTACCATTTTGGGTGTCGGATGATAAGGCTTATGTCTGGATGATCGGAACAATATCGGAAATGTTCTGATGTTCAAAATTTTTATTGAGCAAAAAGAAGCTTATTATTGCCGGGCTTAATTGTAAAATAAAACCGAATTATTTTGATGAAGTTTGCCGGCTGCGCTGTATTGGTTCTATTGCTTTTAGTCTGTTCAGTCAGTCTGCATGCGCAAGATAAGAACCTGATACCGCTAACCCGTTACCCGTCAAAAATAAAGGATACCATTACCAGGGTATCAAAAGATACGATCACCGAACGCGACCTGAATGATGTTTTTAGCTCATTATTCTCAAAAAACTATAAACCGGTAAAACCCGATAGTATCGGTAAAAAAATGATCGCCTCATTTTTTCCGGCAGTTGGGTATTCATTGCAAACCAAAACTGCTGCTACGCTAACCGGGAACATCGTATTCAGGGCTTCACCGATATCAAAAATTTCAGCCATTACAACAAGTATGGGTTATACTGAGCGGCGCCAGTTTACCATACCTGTGGTATCTAATATATGGACAGCAGATAACAGCTGGTTGTTTGTGGGTGATAGCCGATTTTATATTTACCCGCAAAGCACCTACGGACTGGGAAGCAATTCTGATACATCAGA
The DNA here is from genome assembly GCA_903887275.1 of uncultured Mucilaginibacter sp. GTDB lineage: Bacteria > Bacteroidota > Bacteroidia > Sphingobacteriales > Sphingobacteriaceae > Mucilaginibacter. Next base: position 6,434 of record CAISPD010000227.1, on the reverse strand, counting down.
CAGGCAGCACATGAGGTACAACTTGTTAAGGATTTCGGAAGTAGCTTTAAAAAGGATCAGGGGTAATTTCTTTCTGGGCGCAGGTTATAAATTCAGCGATCATTGGAATATCGACTACGGAAAATCCGAAAACGGAGTACCCTCAGCTTTTGAGTCTTATGCAGCTACCCGACGTTCAATATCATCAGGTTTTAGTTTGAATGCGCTTTATGATAGTCGCGATTTTTCTGTCAACGCCACCACCGGTTTTTTTGGTGCAATAGAGTTTGATGATAATTTAAAAGCATTTGGCAGTGATGGAAACTGGCAGTCTGTTGTGATCGATCTGCGAAAATACTTCCGATTTCCGGCTAACTCAGATAACGTGATCGCTTTTTGGTCATATGACTGGCTGGTGCTTGGCGGCAAGCCGCCTTACCTCGATCTGCCAAGTACATCCTGGGATACCTATTCGACTACGGGCAGGGGATATATACAAAGTAGATTCAGGGGTGCGCAAATGGTTTACCTGGAGACAGAATACCGGTTTAAAATTACAGCAAACGGTTTGTTGGGAGGCGTGGCTTTTCTGAATGGCGAATCCTTATCAGCGGCACCCGGTACCGGTTTGCAGAGAATACGGCCAGGTTACGGCCCGGGTTTGCGTATCAAACTCAATAAAGCCTCAAAAACCAATCTTGATATAGACTATGGTTTCGGAAATCAGGGTTCAAATGGGTTGTTTCTAACCGTTGGTGAGGTGTTCTGATCATAGACCTTTTCTGATCATAAGGCCTTGATTTTTCTGTAACAATCCTATTAATATCAACGTTTGATGGTTGATGCCTGTAATTTAGGGTCGTTTTCCTATCAAACAGGTTTACGATAGTAATTTAATTCTTCATCAGATAATTTTTATAGTTTATCGAATATTGATCAGCATAGCTCCTCATGAAACGCCTCATAGCGAAACTTTTTTTGCTGGTCATGATGATAATTGCCTTTAACCTGTCGTACGGGCAGCATAGAAAAGGTATCCCCCTGCGCGATCCCCAAACCCAACAGACTGACAGTTTGAAAAAAGATAGCATAAGCCAAAAAGATATGGGTGATGTTATCCATGCCTTGTTCAGGTTGAAACCTGCTTATAAACAGAAGGATTCGATTGGCAGCAAACCTATTATTTCGGTAGTTCCTGCGCTTGGGTATTCTTTGCAATCGCGCCTTGCGGTATTGTTATCGGGCAATGCTGCATTTCGTATAGCTCCTGCTTCAAATGTATCCACCATAGTTTCGAGCCTTGCCTATACACAGAACAAGCAGATCACCTTACCCATACAATCAAGTATCTGGAGTGCAAGCAATAATTTTAATTATACAGGTGAGATAAGGTTGTATCATTACCCTCAAAGCACCTATGGCCTGGGCAGTAGTTCAAATATCGACAACGAAGCACCAATGAACTACAATTACTTTCGATTTCAGGAGTCGGTTTTAAGAAAAGTAACCGGCGATTTTTATATGGGGGCTGGTTATATAATAGACAACCACACTGACATTTCTATAGGATCAACCGAGAATGGTACAGTAGCTGAATACCTGATATACAAAAAGCACGCTACCAAAACCCATTCAACCTCATCGGGTTTTACGATGAATGGGCAGTACGATAGCCGTAATTCGCCGATCAACGCGAGCAGTGGATTTTATCTTTCTTATGAGTTCAGGCAGAATTTGAAGACTCTGGGTAGTACCTCTACCTGGAGTTCGTTACTTATAGATGCGCGAAAGTATTTCCAGTTACCGGTAAACTCAGGGAATGTTCTCGCATTTTGGTCTTACGACTGGCTGACGCTTGCCGGCCGGCCGCCCTATCTCGACCTGCCATCAACGCTTTGGGATGCTTCAACTAACGCTGGCAGAGGCTATATTCAGGGGCGTTACCGCGGAGCTCAGATGCTTTACGGTGAAATGGAATATCGGTACCATATTACGCAGAATGGATTGATAGGCGGCGTGCTGTTTATCAATGCGCAAACATTTTCAGCAACCCCCGGTTCCCGGCTGCAGGCTATTCAGCCGGGGTATGGTCCTGGCTTGCGGATAAAGCTGAATAAAGTATCTAAAACCAATATTGATATTGATTATGGTTTTGGAAGTCAGGGTTCGCATGGTTTGTTTGTGAACGTGGGCGAGCTTTTCTGAAGCGCATTTTTACTCAAAAAAAATCTATTCCAAAGGCTGATCAGCCGAAACAATTATTGTCATTGATACGTAAAATAATACTCAATCGCATAGTTGAATTTATGCTGCGTATCGTCAAAATAACTCTACTGATCATTGTATTTGGTTGCTCATTTGCATCTGGAGTGCCGTTAAGCGACACGTCGGCAAAAGTAATAAGGCCGCTGAAGAAAGACACCATTAAACAGCGAGACTTGTTGGATGTAATGCATCAATTGTTCCACGCCGGGGCATCTGTAAAAAATGACTCCGTGGGGCAAAAGCCTGTTATATCTCTAATGCCCGCAGTAGGGTATGCCTTACAATCGCGAATGGCTGTGTTAATTTCAGGCAATATGGCATTTCGGCTCGCAGAAAATGCCCGAATATCTGTTTTAAATTTTAGTACAGCTTATACCCAAAATGCTCAGTTTACATTGCCTTTGCTCTGGAGTGTATGGACAAAAAACAATACTTTTAATCTGGTAGGTGATTTACGCTTCTATGCCTATCCACAAAGTACTTTTGGGTTAGGCAGCAGCACAGCCATCAGGCAGCCCGACCCGATGAATTATAACTATTTCCGATTTTCGGAGGCAGTGATGCGGCGGGTTGCAGGTAGCTTATACCTTGGCGCCGGGTACGCCATTGACGATCATTGGGGTATATCCAGGCAATTGCCAATCAATATTGGCAATACTTCATTTTTAAATTATTATAATGCCGGCCATACAATTTCTTCCGGCTTTATGCTGAACGGCGTTTTTGATAGTCGCGATTGCTCTATCAATCCTTCAAAGGGTTTTTACGCCAGTTATCAATTACGCGAAAACCTTGTAGGATTAGGAAGTACAAACGCCTGGTCCTCCCTTGTTCTTGATGTCAGAAAATATTTCAGGTTTCCTGCAGGTACCAACAATGTACTGGCCTTCTGGTCGTATGATTCCATAACGCTAAGCGGAAATCCACCTTATCTTGATATGCCATCGACACTTTGGGATAACAATACCAATGCGGGCAGGGGCTATATTCAGGGCCGTTATCGGGGATCGCGGATGGTTTATGCAGAAACCGAGTATCGTTATGCCATAACCCGCGACGGATTGATCGGCGGTGTGATATTTGCCAATGTTCAATCATTTTCTGCCGCACCGGGGACGCACCTGCAATCAATACAACCCGGCTATGGCCCCGGGTTGCGAATAAAACTTAATAAAGTATCAAAAACCAATATCAGTCTTGATTACGGGTTTGGTACGCAAGGCTCACATGGCTTGTTTGTAAATATTGGCGAGCTGTTTTAAGCCCACATTGTAAAGTTTAAGTTAATATTTGTTAAATCTTTATGAAAAGGAAACCCGGGTGCTTTTTTTAGCGTAACTATTTATATATTAGTTAAACCAATACCTAAGTGATGTTCAGGCGGTTAATATGGCATGTGTTTGTGTGGAGTTTGTTCGCTGTATTTTTGTCTTCATGCCAAAAAGACGACAGTGTAAGCGACCTGAAATTGGCTAGCCAAACAAGTGCCGATACTACTCAAAAGATCGTATTATCAGGTTCATCAGGTAATTATCTTGTTAATAAGGGCACATTGGTAGTTAAGCTGGCTGATACAAGCTATTCCTTTGACGCCTTACAAGATTCTATCGCATTTGTAAATTTAACAATTGAGGGAAAGGCTTATTTTGGTATCACTGCCATTAATAAGGCTCATACTGTTAGTTTTGGTATCAGTACTGCCGGCGGACCGATAGCAGGCAAGCCGGGGTCTATTTCAGGTTGCCAGTTATTACTTCATCCTACAGAAACAAGCAATACTGCTTTTACGCTTCGGCCAAATGCTACTCCGGTAGATTTTGGTGTTCTATCACTCGAAAAATATAACCAGGATACCATATTAGCTAAAGGTACTTTTCATACTTACCTGTCAAGCGATCCTAAAAATACTACGGTGACCAACGCTGTTGGGACATTTGAGTTGAAGATAAAATGACCGGGGCCGGCGGCTATTTAGCTCGCTCCTGTTTCCAATTTATTCATCCGCCTTTATTTTCGTGGTCATCCATAAGATCAGGAAACCAAGTAAAGAAATAATTCCAAATGCCAGCTGCAGGTTAACTGCCTGGGCTACAAAACCCACAAAGGGTGGCACAAACAAAAAGCCCAGATAACCAATAGTCGAAACGGCGGCGATGGCAGGGCCCCCGCTCATCGTCTTTGATTTGCCTGCCATACTGTACACCAGTGGTACAATACATGAAACACCCAGGCCCACCAAACCAAAGCCGGCTAATGCCGGAAAAACCTGCGGAATTAAAATAGCCAGCAGGAAACCTGAAACGATCAATACACTACTGTTGATCAGCAATTGTTTTATTCCCCATCGTCCGATCATCTTGTCGCCAATAAAGCGGCCGGCAGTTACACAAACCATAAAAAATAGCGGACCATTGGTAACTGTGCGCTCGCTGCCATGTACGGCTTCGCGCATGTAGATACCGCTCCAGTCATACATTACGTTTTCGCAGGCCATGGTGGCAAAGCAGATGAGGGCAAATTTTAAAAGGGCCTTATCTGGCAAAATAAAAACCGGTTTGCGTTCACGCGGCGCAGGCTGCTGGTGCAGGGTATTTGGATACGCAATGAATGAAAATGCACAAAGGCCGATACTCACCACCAGCAAATGAATATTGGTTGGTACATTAAAATATACCATTACCCAGCTTGTGGCAACACCTGAGAGGCCGGCCAGACTCCAAATGCCATGAAAGGTAGTTATGATGCTCTTTTGATAATATTGCTGTACAGCTACCGCCTGGGTATTGGTTGAAAGATTCAGAAAGTTGCGGGATGATCCAAAAAAGAAAAGGATAACGATAAATTCCCAATAAAGGCTGCTGAAGCCTAAAAGTGCCAGCATAATATTAAAAGCAACAGCACCTGCCAGCATGATTCTGTTACTACTGAAGGTGGTGAGTAGGCGGCTGGTAAATGGCAGTGTTACGATAAGGCCTATGGGTAATGCAAACAATGCTGCACCCAGTTGTGCCTTATTCAGATGCAGTTGTTGCAGCTGTATGGAAGGTATGCGCGAGGTCCAGGTAGTATAACCATACCCCGAAATGAAGAAGAATACAGCATTGGCAATGCGCATTTTTCGGGGGGAGACTGCAGCGATATTCTGGTTCAATGCTTAATTTATAAAACGCTAAAATAGCTAAACCGCATAAACTGACGAAGCATTACTTGCAGGGTATTTGATTCAAAACTATTATCTTGTTAGCCTATGACCGACGAATCAAACCTTACTTTAAACGGAAAACAAAAAACAATTACCATCGCAGGCATCGCGTTGGTAATTATCTTGCCGGTAATCTTGTCGCTTTTATTTGCCTATTCGGGACTCAATGCGCAGGATAGGATATTTTATTCGAGATTTATTTTCTGGGGCGAGGTATTGTTTATGCTGATTTATGCTAACAAAGCTGAAAATCAAAAATTTTTGATCTGGAAAGAGCAACAGGTAGATGTGGTGTTTTTTGTTTTATCGGTGGTTATATTGTACTTTATCAGTATCGGTGCAGGTATATTGTCGGGTATTCCGAGACTTTTTGGTATACGTGAAAATAATGAAGCTATAAAAAGACTGTTGCCGATGTTTTCTCAGCATCAATGGTTGCTTGTATTTGTTGCCTTTACTGCGGGAGTAACAGAAGAACTGCTTTTCAGAGGATATGTTTTAACCCGCTTATCGCAACTTTTAAAAGATCGTTTTAGTCCGATCATTATTTCTGCTATTTTATTCAGTGCCATGCACTACAGCTACAAGAGTATAAAGGAGTTGATATTTGCCTTTTTAATTGGGCTGGTTTATGGTTTTTATTATCAAAAATACCGGAATATCCTGGTGTTGATCGTTGCGCATTTTTCGCTCGATCTGATCAATCTCGAGCTTTCGAGCCATTTTTATAAATATATCAAATAGGCTTTATGGCCTCCACCTGAACGATTTTTCGTCAAGGGCGCGCATCGTACAAAGTATACCATCGAGGTGGTCATACTCATGCTGCAAGAGTTCGGAAAGGCTATCACTCATTTGCCATTGCTGCTCCTCCCAGTTCTCGTCCAAATATTTTATGGTAAGTGACTTATGGCGGGCTACCCTTACCAACAGGTTAGGAAAACTCATACAATCGTCCCAAAGTTCAAATTTTTCTTCACTAAGGTTG
>CAISPD010000226.1 GCA_903887275.1 uncultured Mucilaginibacter sp. | reverse complement strand
TTAAACAAAAACATGGTTTCATCATTATTGGTGCTGTCCTGTACCAGTTTTAATTTTATGGCTGATAGATTAGCCAGCGTGTCGGGATTAACTGTTTTTGATGGAGATGAACCTGACGAGGTAGTAGAAGACGTATTTGTATTCGATTGTGTTGGGGTAGAAACAGGCGTTGCTGAAGGTGTAATTACGTTTTCCTTTTTGCAAGCCGCCAGTAGCAGAACCGAAGCAAATAATAATGTAGAAATTTTCATGTGTAAGGATGTTAATGTATGCGTTAACTTATAGGCAATTTTAATGCCACCAACTACATATTATTGATTACTAAATAGTTATAAAACCTCTTTTAAAGCTTTGGGGTAGTATGGTACGGGGATTTATGTACCAGTTTTGCTGATTTGTTGTGGAATAGTATGGGGAAAGAATACCCCCGGATCTGGCTTGAAAAATTTTTTAAAAAAGGGACTTTAAAGCGAAATAAGATAGTTTTTACCCAATTGGGGAATCTCGTTCAGCAAAAACGAATGGATTGCTGGTGGTTAAGTGATATCAACATCAAAACTGTTGTAAGAAACTCAGCTTAAAAATAAGATGATCTTCCACCTGAGCCTGAACAGGTGCCGTAGCTAATTGCGTATTTACGCCCCTGTTATAGATGAGGTAGAGATAACTCAATGGTGCAAATTCCAATGCCATACGCAGATTATAGCCGTTTGAATTATTCAACGAATTTTTCTGGTAAATTCCGGTAAACTGTACTCTTGGGTTAAGCGCAAAGCGGCCCTGAAAAATGTAAAGGTTGACCGACTTTGTAGTTTTGTTTATCCCTACCCCCTGAAAATAGTTTTGATTCAACTCACCCAGGAATGATATATAGGGTATGGGTGCAAACTGAATTTTATAATCTCCAGTAAAAAGCCTCCCATTAAAATAGGTTCCATTTGAAAGCGAAATTATTGTATTAACTATTTTAGAAGGGTCTGTTTGGAAATAGATCTGTTGGTTAAAATAATGGTAGCTACCCTGACCTATGTTTACATTAAGCGGAGAAAAGCCTGCGCTAAGGTTTTGCCATATTGCATTGAAGCCATATCCAAAAAATCCACCATTTTTAAAATTGAACCAGACAGGAAATACGGGCAGATCGGCTTCTGAGAATTTTCCGGTAGATGCGGTAAAATACAATTCGGGTAATATTCCCGGACCGTAAGAAAGCAGAAATTTTTTAAATGGTAACAGGTTTCCACGATAAAAGAAATTCATACCCGGTGTTGTAGCAATCACATCGCTACGGGAAATAAAACCCATTTGCGGATCGAAATTTTTGGTTATGAAAGACTCTGTCCACCAAAACTCATGGTAATTGGTATTATCAAAAAACTGCAAAATACCGCCGAAACCCCTGGCGCCGGTATTGGTGGTAGTTGATTGCGTAGCCATTGCGTTGAGTGAGCTGGACTCGCTAAAGCGAAAAAATCCATCAATCGTAGTCTCAATATTGGAGGCTCCTGGCTGTTCTTTCAAGGTTACCAGGCCACCGACACGATTCTGACTGCCAAAATTCTTTGAAAACCTGCCAACAAAAAAGTTGGTAGCCTGACTACCATTGTAAGCTTGCTGTCGTATAGCCATCGCCCCATAGTTCATGGAAAGTGACCGGTAAACAAATCGTCCACCCCCAACTATAGGTATCGGGTTGCCACTGGTATCTAATCCAATATTCCTGCTATTAAAAGGTTGATAACGCATGGAGCCGCCAGCCTGATCTCCATTCATGGTAACCTGCACACCAAACAGTGAAGCATTCTCCAGAAAGAACTGGCGCTTCTCGGGATAAAATACATTAAAACGCGTTGTATTATTCACTTCCTGGTCAACATCAGCCTGGGCAAAATCGGTATTAGCGGTAAGGTCGAGCACAGCGTTTGGGGTGATGGCCCATTTCAGATCGCCACCATATTTTAAACTCGAAGTATGGGAAGGCACGCTGGCACCGAAATTAGTATAGTGATCACCAGAAGCCAGAATATAAGGATCAACGATGATATTAGGCGATGGTGGTGGTGGCTTCAAATTGGTTAACAATCCTGCATAGTTCATATGCGTAGCAGTAAATATTCGCGGATATGGCGAAAATGAGCTGATCTCGTTAGTCAATCTCCGGTTTCGGTAAACGTTAAATCCCCAACGCTGACTTGTATCAGTGCATTTGGGATAGCGCAGGGTTTTCCAGGGGATAGCGATCTCGGCAACCCAGCCCGAGTCGCTGCGCGTGGTGCGTACGTTCCACAATCCATTCCAGTCAACGTCATAATAAAGGTCATCAAATGATAACAGATCGCGTTGCACACCATAGGCATTGGTAGCAAAAACAATGGCATTGCGCTGATCATTAAATGTATCGAAGGAAAGGTTGACCAGGTCATGTTTGGTAAACTCAAAATCGCGGGCAAAATCAGTCGCCATTATGGCATGTTTGCCTTGAGGGTCTTTACATATTACACCGATATAAAGATATTTCTGGTTATACAGTACTTTTACGATGGTAACGAAACGTGAAGGCTGCCCCTGGTAAGGTTCGGCCTGTATAAATTCAGAAGCGCCCGGAGCAAGTGCCCATTCGGCCTCGGATAAAAGGCCATCAATCCTGATATTATTGAATATTTCAACTGCCTTTAGCTGACGCCTAACCGGATTTGGCTTGAATATGTCGGCATCCTGTGCCCGGGCTACTGTCGCAATGCCTATTAAAAGCGAAATGGTAAAAATTCTCAAAAGCGACATCATGTGCGTGGGGTGGCTAAAATTAGAAAAATCTGAGAAAATTATTGCAATGGAAGGAGTTTTTGGGGGAAGATCGGAAGTCCGCAAGCCTGAAATATGGGGTTTCCCGCCCGTTCAAGTGGAACACTTGAACGGGCGGTAGAGCTTGGGCAGTGTTTGAAAGCAGCCCCTTCTATGCGATAATATTTTTACTTTAGCTTTTTCAACATTGTTATACATGAAAATCGCCACCTATAACGTAAATTCCATTAACGCCCGCCTCCCGATCCTGCAACGCTGGCTTACCGAAGAACAACCGGATATTGTTTGTTTTCAGGAGTTAAAAGCTATACAGGAAAATTTTCCTTTGCAGGCAATTAACGATCTGGGATATCAGGCCATATGGCATGGGCAAAAAAGCTGGAACGGTGTGGCGATCATCGCAAGATCGGGCGATGTCGTAGAGCGGCGCAATGTGCTGCCCGGCGATGACGATGATTCCCAAAGCCGCTATATCGAGGCTGAAGTAAATGGCATCATCATTGGCTGTTTGTACCTGCCGAATGGCAACCCATACCCGGGTGAGAAATTCGATTATAAACTACGCTGGATGGAGCGCCTGCGCCAGCATGCGGCCGACTTACTGGCTACCGGTAAGCCAGCAATTCTTTGCGGCGATTACAATGTGATCCCTTCTGAAATTGACGCCTATAAGCCCGAAAACTGGGTCAACGACGCCCTGTTCAGGCCCGAGAGCCGTGAAGCCTTTTACAAACTCATCGACCAGGGTTGGTCCGATGCTATCCGGCAGCTTTACCCTCAGGATACCATATATACTTATTGGGATTATTTCCGCAATGCCTATGGGCGGAATGCCGGTTTGCGTATCGATCATTTTTTATTGAGTCCGCAACTGACTAGTCGTTTGAAAGCCGCTGGTGTATACCGCAATGTTAGGGGCTGGGAAAAGAGCAGCGATCATGGTCCGGTTTGGATTGAACTGAGCGAATGATCAACACAGTATATTTTTTTACTGTCAGATCGCATTTATCGAAAAAGTTCTAGTTCGTCTTTTTCTTTTGGTAGAAAAATAGCGCCCCCTTCATTAAATAAACTGGCATTAGCTGGTGATTACAATCATATACAGAAGTGCCTGCGGTCATTTCAGTTCAGGAATACCAGTGATATGTTTGTAATGTTGTATATGTTTCATCATAATGAATCATATACCGGCAATAAAAAAAGCTCTGTTGCTGTAATTTTTAACATGGATACCAAGTCATGGCGTGGGATACCAGATTAAATGATCCCTGTTTTGTTTTGTTGATTGATGTAATACCCCGATGCGATTAATACGCCGGGGTATTTTTTTGCTTTATTTATATGCCGTCGGTTTGAAGCGCTTTGCAAGAAGTCCGGTTGCTTGTTGAATATCGATATCAGCTACGGTGACGCCCGAGGTACGGTAAGGCTGAAATGCTATACAGTTACCATCCGGCGCGATAATGGCACTTGCCGATTCAGGGTACCTGGAAGCGTAATTAGAAGTGGCAAAATAAATGGTGTTTTCCATCGCGCGCAGCATTTGCGCCTTTTCATAATAGGGATTGTCTTTGTGCCCCCATTCAAACAGGTTGGGACCCGATATTTCACTTGCGGCAAAATTGGGGTGAAACACTACCTGTGCACCGCGTACCGCAGCCCAGCGGGTTGCCTCAGGATATCTGAACCCTTCATGACAAATAGTAATGCCGAATTTAATTCCACCTTCCTCAAAAAGCTTTCGTTCGCTTCCTGCTTCCCATATTTCATCTTCAGATGGATCGAGCTGATTTTTTGCCTGATAACCAAGTAGTTCTCCTGTTGCTGAAATAACATGCGCTACGTTCAAAAACCTACCTTCATCGTACCAATCCATTGGCAAAATAATGGCTATTGAATATTTTGCAGCTATTTCGCTTACAGTATCTAAAGCTTGCTTCAATTGAACTGCTGTATATTTTTGTGGTTGATATTCCGCGGCAGGATATCCGGGAAGAAAGGATTCGGGGAAACAGATTATTCGGGCATGTTGATCAGCGGCATCTTTTGATAACTGCTTTACCTGTTCAATGCCGTCTTCCAACGATCTGGGATATACAGGTGATGCTACTGCTATTTTCATTTCCCGAAAATAAAAAATCAAACGCTAACGACAATTGCTATGCGCTTTAATAGTTTCAACCTTTTTTCAGCACATAAAAAAACATATCTCTGCTTTGCTCAAAACCGGCTTTCTGATATACCCTAATAGCCCCTGAATTATTAGCCCGTACATGCAGGTATGGTATAAACCCGTTTAACTGTATTCGCTTAGCCTGATGCTGTACCAATTGGTATGCGTACCCTTTTCCGGTATGATGAGGATGTGTGCATACGGCACTAATTTCGGCAAACTGGTAAGCATGCAAACGCTGGCCAGCCATTGCAACAAGTTCATTTCCTTCAAATATCCCGAAATAGTGCCCAAAATCTATCGTGCGGTTGGCAAAAGGTCCTGGATTGGTAAGCCTGGTTAAAACGAGCATTTGCGGTACATGTACTTCGGTTAGCGGAACTGGTTTGGCGCTAAAATCATCAGTTGCTACAGGCCTTTCGCAAACCATTTGAATTCCTTTTACAAGATCAAGTATTTCCCATTGCCGCGGGATTTCAATTTCGGTTGAGGACATGAACAATGCCGGACGGTCGTCTGGAAAAACTTCGTACAATAACTGAAAATTTTCGGGTGTATTTGCCTCCATGGCTGCAAATGGCGAGACTTCCTTATTGAAGTATTTCGCCTTATCATTACCCAAACCCAGGTTTTTATTTCCTGAATTAAGTGCGTGCCAGGCAGGGCTTTCCAGTATATGTTCCATCGGCACAAACCTAAATAATTACATTGATGATGTAGCAAAGCAACACGGTAATTAGCACTGTCAAAAAAACTTAGCCTGCATTGTAATTTATTGTAACAAAACCATTACAATTACGTTATAAGTACTGTAAAAAAGGGTTCCCTAATGCCCTTTTGGATATATAATACCATTAAACCCCTTAATAGCATCTATTAGGGGTTTTTCTTTGCAGCTTGAACGAATTCGGCACAGACGGGCCTGCAGGCCACCGTGTTTTTGTAAATTTGTCGCGTGCCTGCCTCAAACAACAATTCATGGATCAACAAAGCTTCGGGGCCATCGCGTAAGCCTGTATCGCCCAAAAAACCTGTTGGCCGTAAAAAGAAAAAGAAAAACACCTGGCCGGCCTGGATCAAATTATCGATTGCGGCAGCCGCTATCATCCTGCTTTCGCCATTTTATTACGGCTATGTTGTCCGGTTTTTCGTTTCCTCCTGGCGCTGGGTGAGGGATATAGGCGAAAATCCGCACTACCGAACTTACAAAAGTTTTAATATCAGGATACCGGATAAATATAGCATACACGGTATCGACGTTTCGTATGCGCAAGGTAATATCGATTGGCAAAAAGTAAAAACTATGGAAGACGATAGTGTAAGGATCACCTTTGCTTTTATTAAGGCAACTGAGGGTATCTTATCTGTCGACCCCTATTTTCAGCGCAACTGGCGTGAAGCTGCGAAAGCTGGTATAATCTGTGGGGCCTATCATTATTTCAAACCTTCCAGAAGCGGATCATTACAAGCCAGATTTTTTTTACAAACCGCAAAAGCCGAAAAAGGCGATCTGCCGATGGTGGTTGATGTTGAAGAATTAAATAGAGTCAGCCCCGAACAAATGCGGAGGCAGCTGAAAGATTTCCTGGATTATATTGGAAAGAAAAGCAAAGTGAAACCCATCATTTACTCAGGGCTTAGTTTTTACCATGATTATCTTCAGGGTTATTTCGATGAATATCCCTTGTGGGTTGCCAAATATGACCAACCCGAACTGGGACCTGCAGGCAATAAACAATGGATCATCTGGCAGCATTCTGACAAAGCTACCATAACAGGCATCAACCATGTAGTTGACTTTGATGCGTTTAATGGCGATAGTTTGGCATTCCGTCAGTTATTGATCAGGTAAAAAAATTGCAGACGTTAATTTAACAACGTACAGAATATTTTTATATTCAACCTAAATTGATCTCAATTAATTGGTGACTCAGGCACAAGCCAGTTTAATTGACCAAAAAAAAATGGATACAAAAGACCCGGCAACCTCCGATCGCGAATTGCATTTGAACAAAATACTGGATGCGCAAATAGAGCTGGTATGGCGCGTTTTTACGGAGCCCGATCACCTGGCCAACTGGTGGGGTCCGGATGGGTTTACCAATACGATAGAAACCATGGACGTTAAACCCGGCGGCGATTGGGTATTGACCATGCATGGCCCCGATGGCAAAAACTATAAGAACCGCGCAATTTACCGGGAGGTGATACCATTGGAGAAAATAGTTTTTGATCATTTTGCACCAGCTTTTACCACCACTCTGTTATTTGAACCCCGGGGAACACAAACCAATCTCAGTTGGAAGATGGTATTTGAAACCGTTGAATTATTCACTGTTGTAGTAAAAACCTTTAAAGCAGATGAGGGGCTTGTACAAAATATAAATAAACTGGCCGATTACCTATCAAAGGTCCATTAACAAAAAAAGCATTTGAAAGGGTTAGTACCAGGTAAATGGCATGCTCCGGGTTGAAAAGTTTAGGCTTTTCCTAAAAAAACTTTAGATTTATCGTTCAAATGCCATCAATTATTAACCAACAAACCCAAAACCAGCATAACCAACCATGAAATCGACAAAAATTTTATTCTGGGTATTCACCGCTTTGCTTCTCTTTGTAATGGTGTCATCGGCCCTGGGCACCTTTTTTTCATCGGCACAATCTGAAGCATTCGCCAAAACAGTAGGTTTCCCGGTATACCTGTTCAAACTGCTGGCTGTTGCCAAAATATTGGGTAGCATTGCACTGGTTACCCCTGGGTTTAAACGTTTAAAAGAGTGGGCATACGCAGGTTTTACTTTCGACCTGATAGGTGCGTCTGATATATTTATCAATAACCATGCACCTTTGGCCGACTGGCTTCCTTTTATAGGTGCTGGCTTTGTATTTTTAATAGGCTCTTACGTTTACTTCCGGAAATTAAGTAGCGCAGCATAATCAATAAGCAGGCGTTAACCGGATGCTACTTCTTCAAGCTATCATTTAAATACCTGAATAATTCTTATTCCGAATTATAACAAATCAACCGTTTTTAAGTTAAACCTGATACATTACCTATACCATTGAAATAACCTTTATATACAGAGCCTGGCAATAATGATTAAATTACCCCTGTTATTCATTCTGCTTTTAAGTTTATCAACTGCAGTTTTCGCCCAGTCAGATTGGCAATTAACCAAAAGTGATGACGGCATCCTGATCTATACCAGACGGGTCCCCTCAACAAAATTCAAAGAAGTTAAGGTTAATTTTGAAGTTGATGGCACCGCCGATCAGCTGATTAATGTATTGCAGGACGTTACCCACCAAAATACCTGGAGCTATGGCACTAAGAGTACACGCCTCATAGGTAAGAAAGGGAATGATACCATTCTTTACTATTCTGAGATCGCGTTGCCCTGGCCACTTAGCAACCGCGATCTGGTTATTCAACTTAGTTTTGCAAAAGACAGCTTAAATCATGCATTGCACATCAGGGCTAAAAGTTTGTCGGGTGTACTACCTAAATATCCTGACCTTGTAAGAATTCCTTATTCACTAGCCACCTGGGAAGTACTTCAATTACCCGGCAAAAGACTTAAAATTGAATATTTTTTGAGCGCCGACCCCGGAGGAGCACTGCCGGGCTGGCTTGTAAATTTGGGGGCAACTGTTGGTCCAAATAACTCATTCAGGAAGTTGCGGGAAAAGATAGCACAGCTAAACCACCACAAGCCGGATTAATTAATATTTAATATTTACCAATCTGTTGCTTAAATCAAAACATTTTTTAGTTAATTTAGTTACATTTCTGAATAAAACTACTAAAAATGTCAAAGCGGATTTTGATCATTGAGGATGACGAAGACATTTTACAGGTTCTGGAAACCGTCCTTGTCCACAATGATTTTGTTGTGAATGGACTGGAACGTACAGATGATATTCTGGAAACGGCACAGAAGTACGCACCCGATCTGGTGCTAACTGATTATTTACTATGGGGAACCAATGGCGGAAAGATCTGCCAACAGCTAAAAAGCAACCCTGAAACTACCCATATACCTGTCATATTGATCTCGGCATACCCCGATCTGGCGGCATCTCACGGTCATTTTGGTTTTGATGCCTTTATTCCCAAGCCTTTTGATATAAATGTACTGGTTAACAAGATAAATGAATTGCTTGATCGAAACGCCTCAAAGGCAAATCTGGGTTTATAATTACTTCGAGAAGGCTTTTTAACGTTACATTACTGTCGTTTAAAGTTTTACTGTTACTTTACATTCTGGTAAAATAACATTTTTAAAATGCCGCCGTTAAATAAAAAACCGGCAACGGAATACTTAAATCGCAAGATTTTGATTTTGAAAACCTGGTGCTTAGCTACTGGTTTTCAAAAATGCCGTAATATCCCGGTAAAACTTATAAAATGAAATACCCCTGTCTAACGCTACTTATTCTCTTATTCCCTTTTGTTGCAATTTGTCAGAATACCATTGTTAGGGGTACCATTACAGATGCGCAAACCAATCAGCCATTACCTTTTGTAACTGTTGGATTTCCGGGCACCTCAATAGGCACAACCAGCGACAATAACGGGAAGTACCGTATAGAAACCGGCAAATCATATACCCAGTTAAAATTCAGTTTTGTAGGTTATAAGCCAATAGTCCGTACCATTGTTGCCTATAAGGAACAAACTATCAACGTAAAATTACAGCCTGATGTGCAATCATTAGCTACGGTGACGATACATTCGGGAAAGAAGCAACGCTATCGCAATAAAGACAACCCGGCAGTTGAATTGATCAGGCAGGTGATCGCCCACAAAGACTCCAACCGGATGCAGAGTTATAACTATACCGAGTACGAGCAATACGAAAAACTGCAGTTTGCCTTTATCAATGTTTCCGACAAGTTTTTCAAGGGTAAACTAACCCATAATTATAAATTCCTGTATGATAACCGCGACACTACGGCATTGCCGGGAAAATCGCTGTTGCCTGTGTATCAGGAAGAAAAAACTACGCAAACTTTTTACCGCAAAGATCCTCAAAAGACCAAAAAAATAGTCTTAGGCGAAAAGAAAGTAAATGTGGTAACCTTCGTAGATGAAGATGGCGTTAACAGTTACCTTAACCGTATGTATAACGAGGTTGATATTTATTCAAATAATATCTTCCTGATGACCAACCAATTTCTGAGCCCTATTTGTGATGCTGCACCCACGTTTTACAAATTTTTTATTACCGATACCATCGAAGTTAACAACCAAAAACTGGTTGAACTGAGTTTTACCCCACGTAATGGCAATGATATGCTTTTCGAAGGACTAATATTTGTAACGCTCGATGGCAAATATTCGGTTCAAAAAGCCCGCTTATCTATCAACAAAAACATCAACCTGAACTGGGTAAAAGACATGCAGATCGATCTTGATTATGAGCCAAACCCTGATGGCCGTTATCATTTGGCAAAAAGCGATATGAAGGCCAGTTTTGGTCTGGCAAAAAAAGGCGATAAAGGCATATTCGGTGAACGCACCATTGCGTATAATCATTACTTCATTAATTCGCAAAGAGCAGATAGTACTTATGCAGGGCCTGACCTGGTGATACAGCCCGGGGCAATGAACAGAAACGAGGCATTTTGGTTGGGCAGCCGCGGACGCGATACGCTTACTACCATCGAAGCGAATGCCTATAAGAATATTGATAGCCTTCAGACCATTCCATCGTTTAAACGAACAATGGCTGTTATCAATCTGTTTGCAGTAGGATTTGTACAAGCCGGTCCGGTAGAGATTGGACCAATGGGTACATTTTACAGCTTTAACCCGGTTGAACGTTCGCGTATCAAATTTGCATGGCGTACTACCGATACCTTCAGTACACGGTATTACCTGGAAGCCTATGGTGCTTATGGAACAGGTGACAGGCAGCTCAAATATCTTTTGAGTGCGGCTTATTCGCTGAATAATCATTCGATCTATAAATTTCCGAATGATTATATCAAAGTGTCGACCCAGTACGAGATCAAGATCCCGGGTGAAGAGCTGGCTTTTGCACAACCCGATCAGTTTTATAACTCGTTTACGCGGGGTGTCAATAATAAATTCCTGTACAACCAGTATTATAAAGTTGATTATGTGCACGAAATGGAGAACCATTTCTCCTGGTCGCTCGAATTTAAAAACTGGAGGCAAACACCTGCAGGCTCATTGTATTTCAGCAATACCGTCAATGGTTTGTCTAATACTATACCCAACATCACTACTTCTGAATTTGCTATTGGTCTTCGTTATGCACCACATGAGCAGATATTTCAGGGGAAACTGTATCGCATAGATATCCCGACTAAATACCCTGTTATGTCACTTTCATATCAACAGGATATCAAAGGACTATTTGGTGGCCAATACAGTTACCAAAACCTTTATGGGCGAATTGACAAGCGCTTTTACCTTTCTCAGCTGGGTTATGCTGATGTTACGGTTGAAGGCAGCGAACTTTTTGGCCAGGTGCCTTTTCCGCTGCTTGACATTCACAGGGCTAACCAGACCTATACTTTCGACTTTGATTCATACAACCTGATGAACTTTCTGGAATTCGCCAGCGATCATTATGCTGATTTAAAAGTGGATTATAACCTGAACGGATTCCTGTTGAATAAAATACCGCTCATTAAAAAACTCAAATGGCGCGAAATAATCTCGTTTAAAGTGCTTTATGGTGGATTAAGGGACGAAAATAATCCATCATTGCATGCTAACCTATTACAATTCCCCCTTGATCAAAATGGAAAGCCACAAACCTTTACGCTGGGTAATAAACCCTATGTTGAAGGTGGTATAGGAATAGGTAATATCTTAAAAATTTTCCGCATCGATCTGGTTGAACGATTTACCTACCTCGATAACCCTAATATTTCAAAACTGGGGATCAGAGCAAGTGCCTGGTTTGATTTTTAACTATTGGTATTAAAGTATATTTATCCCTCAAATCATTCGTTATAGGCAATATAAAAATGGCCCTGCAAGTTAATGCAGGGCCATTTTTATCATATAAGTTTGAATTCTTCCGACCTAAAGTTTTACGAAGGTACGTTGCCCAACCAGGTGATCGTTATTATCAATAACCTGCAGGATATAGCTGCCAGGTAATAGGTTGCTCACATCATTCTGCCAGTTGGTTTGGGTAGTGGTTGCAGTTTTTACAATTATACCCGTAGCATTTACTATTTTGATATTAAATACAGTGCCCCCGGTAGCAGGTTTTGATGCCAGATTAGTGCCAAGCCCATTATTGTTTGCCGTTGAACTGGTATTGAAAGGAACTGTTATAGCCAGATTTAGCTGTCCTTTTGAAGGATTTGGATATAGTGCTATATTGTTGGTCAGGGCATTCGGGTTAGCATACATCAGCGTAACTACATTGGAATAACTGATATTACCATTCAAGTCCTGAATTTGCAGACGGTATTGATTGCTGCTAAGTGGCTGTGTGTCCCATAGGTTATAGCTTCCGGCTCCGTTAGAAGGAAGACCGCCTACTATGTTAAATGTCTTACCACCATCGGTACTTCTCTGTAAGGTGAAGTGCGTATAATTTTCTTCATTTTCTGTTGACCAAAGCAACTTCGAGCCCTGAGACGTTTTTTCACCCCAAAATTGCAATAAGTGTACGGCTAATGCCGGATCTTGCCTTATAACCAATTGGAACCGATTTGCACCCTGGCTTGCAGTATCAGAAGTAATGTTAAAAGCATAAGTGGAATCATGACGCATGTCGAGCGAATCCTTTCTGAAATTATCTTTTAACCAAATCTGGTATATTTTTGAAATTGCCGATACCTCGGTAAGATTGAGCCTGTAGATGCCGGTATTACGAGCCGTTACATGTAATGGTATAATGGTTTGCTGGCTGCCCGGCAAAGGAAGTTTATTGATCGCTAAACGAACATGATCTCCTGAATAACTTGACAAGCCCAGCTTACCATTGCCAAGTTTGTAAGGTGCATCTTTAACAGCCGAATAGTTGGTGCTTGCACCGGATATGAAGCCGATATAGGTATCGTCGTTATTAACAGAATCGAGTGCCATTTGCACACGAATATGCGGTTCAACATTAGGGACACCAAGTGTTGCCATCTGACCCGGTGAGCTCATAAACAGGTTAAGTCCGGTCAACTGGGCCGATGTTTTAGCCGATTCATTGAATATCAGCTGTGGGCCGCTGCTGCCTGTAGCAAGTACAAAAAATCCTTCACCACTTACAATGTAACGGCGGCCGTGGTTGGTATATACCCCACCTTTTTGATAGGTGTCATAATTTTGCGTGGCAGGATTTAGCTCGTATACGGTAGTGCTCACGTTGTTTTCGTACAAACCAGTAGTAGTGCTGCCATTGTTCAACTGTTCCCAGTCGATTGAGCAGGCATAGGGATTACCTACCATATTGAAACCCCGGACACTGAAATTTGTACCTGTTCCGGAACCGGTATAATTAAGGTTTGTTGAGCCTGGAGTATACCATTCAGAAACTATTACCTGATTTTGATTCAGTGTCCCTGTGGCTGTTAAGGTAGCCGATACAGGCGAAGTATAAGTGGTGGTTGTTTCAGTTGCAAGTGAAGCCGATGCTCTGTTTCCTCTGAAGAACCATAGATAGCCAACACCGGCTGGAATATTAAAGGTGCCGGAGGAAGATTGCCCGGTTACCCCATAGTTATATGCCGGCGAATTATTGATAGCACTTACACCCCAGAAATTACCGCTGATAAACGTGGTGTTTGATGGAGTCTGATCTTCGCGGAAAAGATAAATAGTTGGATTTCCGGTTTTATCAAAACCACCACCTGCTGCTCCTGTAAGATAAATACTGTTCTGCAGATAATTGATGCTGGTAACGTTGTTAGCACCTACCGTTGCCGTATAAACAGGCGAAGCGCCTAATCGGTATCCTCTGTATCCTGCGCCTCCGGTGATATAACGCTGCACATTAACGTTACCCGTTATTGAAGGCCCCGACATTGCCAAAACCGAAGCTGACCCTGTAGCGTCTGAATTAAGCGTAAGGTTTCCATTAGCAGCCAAAATTGTTGCAGCGTTTGTTCCGCTCATATTCAAAGTACCGGTACTGGCAACATGCATGGTACCACTGGCTATTGTCTTAGTTCCAATGCCACTGAAAACCACATTATAAAATGTTGTTCCATTGGCACCGCCTGCAGCAATTGATTGGGTAGTACCATTAAAATTTACGGTAGGACTATTCAAACTAACATAATTTGATGCGTCATTAGCCAGGGTATTGGTAAAATTACCCGTGATATTCAAATTACCTGCCGCTGCTGTTTTGATGCCAGTGCCTGAAAACGCTATACTGTAATAGCTTACCCCGGATGCAAGTCCGGTTATGGCACTGCTGGTATATACCGTTTGGGCTGCACCCGAATATTGAACGGTGGCCCCGGCATTGTTAAAACTTACAGTATTTGTACCTGTAGCAGATAAGCCTGATAGCGCCGTTGCATTGGCCAGCGACAAGGTACCACCGGTAACATTGATGGATGAGGTTGCGCCTGCTGCATTTGTAGTTTGGAAGAATCCGGTTAGCGTAGTAGTGCCACCGGTTACGTTAAAGGTGGAGTTTTCAGTATAAGAACCTGGCTTGGATGAAGTAAGTGCTATATTGCCCGTTACATTCAAATTGTTAATCGATGAAGTCAGTATGCTTGTATAGGCATAAGCATTAGCTGTATTTGAAATGATATTTAGACTTCCAACATTGATTGTACCCGCACCCGAAAGTGTTTGCGTATAGCCATTGCTCGAACTGGCATCGCTCTGAACGGTTAGTGTTGTTATAGTTAGTGATGCCCCGGTTTGTACAGCAATACCGCCTGCCTGGCCTCCCAGGTTGCCTATTTGTACGGTACCAACACTTAATGCGCCATCCGCCGTAAGTACTGTCGGGAAATTAGTAAAGGCCCGGTTTACGCCGATATAACCGGTTTCACCTGCTACAGGTACGTGGTTACTGAGCCAGTTTGAGGAAACGTTCCAATCTGTACTGGTGGTTCCGACCCAATCGTTCGACTGAACGCAGGAAAGGGTAACTGTTGTAGCACCGCTGCCCGTAATATTATAAGCCGTAATAGTATACGTAGTTGGCGAAAAAGTAGTGGTTGGCGTACCGGTTATCTGACCTGTTGACGTGTTGAAACTTAAACCCGCAGGCAAAGGTGCACTGATATAATATCCACCCAACGCCGCATATTCTTTAACGGTATTGTTGGTGAAGTCAGAAACATAGAGGTTACCATTACCGTCGGCAACGAAACCTTCTACGTCGTTAAAACCAGAAATGGTATTTAACAATACACCCGATGAGCTATAGATCTTTACCTGATTATTATGCGAGTCGGCTACGAAAACGTCACCAGAAGGGTCGCAGGCAATAGCAAGCGGATCCTGGTAACCGGTACTGAAAATGCCCTGGTAAACACCTGCTGAATTGTATTTGGTAACATAGCCCTTGTTAGTACCTGCCTGGTCAAGAGCACGGTTAAGTACATAAATATTACCTGCTCCGTCAACGGCCACGCCGTCCGACTCATCCATATTTGCATTGGAAATAGTCTGCAACAAAGTACCCGAAGTACTATACTTGGTAACCGAGCTGGTATAAGGTGAAGTATAAACGTAGGTTGCGATATATAAATTATCTGATGGATCGATACTGATACCCAATGGGTGACTCAGACCCGAAATGATGGTACTAACATAAGCACCAGAGGAGTTGTATTTATAGATCGCACCGGCACCCGTATCTTCTACATAACAGTTTCCAGCCGAATCGAATACAATGCCTTCACCGTTGGATATCGCCTTACCGGTAGTATAGGTACCGAGATAAGTGTGACTTGAATTCCAGCGACTAACGGTACCATTGTTATAATTAGCCACATAAATATTACCCGAAGCATCTATCCACATCAAACTTGGTCCACTCAGCGTAGCGCCTGTTAATGAAACACCTGTTGATGAATAAGAATATCCGGTTACCGCACCACCCGTATTATTTGGCGACATGGTGGTCATCGGTGCATTCAAAGTAAGCGTTACTGTTGATGGCGAATAACTGATAACAGGTGCATGCGGGCTAACGGTTATAATTACCGTACAACTTGAGCTACCTGAAGCGTTAGTGGCTTGTATTGTAAAGGTGGTTGTGGAAAACACAGCAGATGGTGTACCTGAAATAACACCGGTAGTTGCATTTAATGTCAAACCGGCAGGTAACGAACCCCCCGCGGTTACAGACCAGTTGGAAGATGCTCCACCCGTATTGGTAGGTGTCGCAGGTGTTATGGTAGTACCCACGGAATAACTCAGGGTGTTTGGTGAATAGCTGATAACCGGTCCGGTATTGTTGATAGCGATCGTTATAGCTGCAGTACTGCTTCCGGTAGCATTGCTCGCTGTGATTGTATATGATGTCGACGCCGACGTTGCCGTTGGTGTACCTGTAATAGCACCTGTAGAGGTATTGAAGGATAATCCCGCAGGTAAGCCCGGACTAATTGACCAGGTGGTAACCGGGCCACCGGTATTAGTTGGCGACCAGGTTGAAATTGCTGCGCCAACCGAAAAAGTATTGGATGCCGGCGAGTAGCTGATAGCCGGTCCCTGTGGGTTTACAGTAATAGTAATACTGGCTGTTGCACTGCCCGCGGTATTGCTGGCCGTTACTGTATAGGAAGTAGTTGCAGAAATTGCTGTTGGGGTGCCGGTAATGTTACCGGTACTTGTATCAAAATTTAAACCCGAAGGCAAGGCTGCACTGATAGACCAGCTTGTAGCAGCGCCACCGGTATTGACTGGGGACCATGTAGTAATTACGGTACCTGTTACAAAAGTTTTACTGGCAGGGGTATAGCTAATAATTGGCGGCGTTGGGTTTACACAGCTCAAAGTAAGGTAAGTTGTACTTGTACCCCCATCATTATCGGCAGAAATTGTATAAACTGTTACCGGAGAAACAGCAGTAGGCGTGCCTGACACAATACCGGTTGAGGTATCAAATGTTAGTCCTGCAGGTAAAGCCGGTCCAATAGTCCAGCTTGTTGGTGTACCTCCGCTATTGGTTGGTGTAAGCGTTGTTATAGCAGTACCAACGGTGTAAACATTGGTCGATGGCGTATAACTAACCACCGGAGGCAGATCATTTACAGTGATCGTAATTACGGCCGAACCGCTGCCACCTGTATTGGTAGCCGTTACGGTATAATTTGCGATTGCTGCTATAGCTGTTGGGGTGCCGGTTATTACCCCGGTTGTTGTATTTAATGTTAAGCCGGCAGGTAATCCAGGGCTTATTGCCCAGCTTACCGCTGCTCCACCTGTATTGGTTGGCGACCAGGCACTTATTGCTGTACCGTTTGTGTAAATATTTGCCGTTGGTGTATATGCAATGATCGGTGGCAGTGGGTTTACGGTTATCGTAACAACCGTCGATCCGCTGCCACCGGCATTGGTTGCCGTAACTGTATATGCTGTTGAAGCACTAAGCGCTGTAGGTGTTCCTGAGATTATACCTGTGGCGGTATCAAATAGTAAACCTGCAGGTAACGATGGACTAATTGACCAGCTGACCGCTGCGCCACCCGTATTGGTTGGCGATAAGGGGCTTATCGCAGTTAATAAATTGTAATTATTGACTGCCGGACTATAGCTGATAACAGGTGCCGGTGGATTCACAGTTATATTGATCGCAGTAGTAGCAGTTACTCCGCCATTGTAATTGGCAGTGATGGTATAACTGGTCGACGCAGAGATCACTGTTGCCGTCCCGGAGATCACACCGGTGCTGGTATTAAAATTTAAACCGGTTGGCAAGGCTGTGCTGATGGAATAATTTACCGGGCTGCCTGTTACTGCTGGTATTAAATTGGATATAGCCACACCAGTTGTATAAATATAAGGCGAACCTGTATAACTGATAGTTGGTGCCAGTACAGTTACATTGATGATGGCCGTAGCTGTTACACCACCGTTATAATTAGCAGTGATGGTATAACTTGCAGCTGCGGAAGCTACTGTTGGCGTACCGGATATAACCCCGGTTGCGGTATTGAAAACTAAACCTGTTGGCAAAGCAATACTGATGGAATAACTTAATGGGCTACCTGTTACTGTTGGTGTTAAAGCAGAAATTGCAGTGCCACTATAATAGGTATAAGGCGAACCTGCATAACTGATGGTTGGTGCCAGTACTGTGATATTGATGGTTGCCGTTGCATTTGGACCTGAAGCATAATTAGCAGTTATGGTATAACTGGCTGCTGCGGCTGTTACAGTTGGTGTTCCTGTAATTTGTCCATTGGTAGTATTAAGTGATAAACCCGCAGGAAGACCTGGGCTAACCGAATAACTTGATGGTATACCGCCCACCGTTGTTGGTGTTAGCGTTGTGATAGCCGTTCCCTGATAGTAGGTGAAAGGTGAACCCGTATAACTGATGGTTGAAGCAGTAACCGTGATTTTTATAGTTGTATTGCCACTACCGCCTGCATTGGTTGCTGTAATGGTGTAGGTTGTTTGTGCAGATGCTGTTGAAGGCGTTCCGGTAATGGCACCGGTAGAGGTGTTGAACGACAAGCCTGCAGGTAAACCCGGACTAATAGACCAGCTTGTTGCCGCACCACCGGTATTGCTTGCATTTAGCGTACTGATCGCAAGACCTGTGTAATATGAAAAAGGTGAGCCCGTATAACTGATCACCGGTGCAGGTGGATTTACAGTTATATTAATGTTTGCTGTTGCCGTAACTCCACCGCTGTAATTAGCCGTAATGGTATAAGCAGTTGCTGTAGAAGTTACTGTCGCAGTTCCTGAAATAACACCGGTAGTGGTATTGAACGAAAGTCCGGTAGGTAGCGCTGTACTGATCGAATAACTGGTAGGTGTGCCGGTAACAACAGGCGTTAAATTTGAAATTGCAACACCTGTAGTGTAGGTATAAGGCGAACCTGCATAACTAATAGTTGGTGCCAGTACGGCAATATTGATGGTTGCTGTTGTCGAAGGGCCTGTTGAATAATTCGCGGTTATGGTATAATTGGCGGCCGCAGCTGTTGCCGTCGGTGTTCCGCTGATCTGTCCATTGGTAGTATTAAATGATAAACCGGCAGGAAGACCCGGGCTAATCGAATAACTTGATGGTATACCGCCCACCGTTGTTGGTGTTAGCGTTGTGATAGCCGTTCCCTGATAGTAGGTGAAAGGTGAACCCGTATAACTGATGGTTGAAGCAGTAACCGTGATTT
>CAISPD010000225.1 GCA_903887275.1 uncultured Mucilaginibacter sp. | reverse complement strand
GGACCTGGTGGCAAGATCATCCAGGAAATGCAACGCGAAACCGGTGCTACCATCAATATCGAAGAAAAAGACAACCAGGGTATCGTACAGATATTTGCTGATAACAAAGCAGCCATCGACGCAGCAGTAAGCCGCATTCGTGCAATTGCTGCCCGTCCTGAAGTTGGTGAGATCTACGAAGGAAAAGTAAAATCTATCATGCCTTTTGGTGCGTTCGTTGAGATCATGCCAGGAAAAGATGGTTTGCTGCACATCTCCGAGATCGACCACAAACGATTCGAAACCATGGATGGTATCTTTAAAGTTGGCGACGAAGTGCGCGTAAAATTATTAGATATCGATAAACAAGGTAAACTGAAACTTTCTCGTAAAGCTCTATTGCCGAAACCGGAAAGAACGGAGGGGTAGTTAACAGATATCTGGTATTAGGAATTAGTGTTTAAAGTTTTTTTAATTGATACCGGAAACCTGATAACCAATACCCATAAAATAAAGCCCTCAAGGAAACTTGGGGGCTTTTTGGTATAAATGATTTTAAATGGTTTGGTTAGAAACTATTTCTATTGTAGCTTCCGGAAATCGTCGCCTGGCTGCCTTTACAAGTTTTAGAATTTTCATTTCATCAGTACAGGTAAACGATTCGGCTATATTGTCAGTAAAGTAGGGCCGGTGGGAAATATGAAAACCAAACTAGGTCCATACATCCATACGATGTAAAAATAAGCCATCAACACATACTGCAAAAACCTGTTCTTCTTCCATTTTAACCCCGGATATTTAAAAGCTGAATGATGGCACTGTTTGATGATAAGATTTCAAAAAGCAATTGTAATTTGCTATTTGGCTGCTAATTGTAGTATGAAATAAAAGTTTGAAATTGACCCGATTAAAAAGACAATTTCAAATGAGCCAAATCTTAACAATATAAAAATGGCATTTTGTTACACTAAGAATTAGCGCAAGAAACGCAAAACGGTAACTTAATCAGATAGTAAATAGGTTTGCACAGACGTAGTGTTTTGGTTAACATCCCGCTGAACATGTTGTAATATACGAAGAATAATTCTTTTGGCAAATATTAAATATTAATAAAGCAATTGCTTTCATGGCGTTGAAATGGAAAAATGAATTGGTCTCTTGCATCGCACATAGGATACCAAACAAGAAAAGACAGGTAACATCCGTTGTGGTTCGCACAGATAGTTAACACCTAATTATATATGCAGCTTTAAATATTTTAAATTCTCATAATTAATATTATGTTAAGTATATATCTTATTTTTAAAGCCTGCTTTTCTAACAGGCTTTAAAATAACTACCCTATCGGGTAATCATTAGTTCTTTTGGGCTGACAAAGCTTCTATCTTCTTTTGCGTTGCATTAGCATTTGCATCATCACGTGTTCCCAGGTAGAATGATTTTAAATTTGTTAACGCATCAGTAGATTCTGGTTTCAATTCAGCAGCTTTTAATAAAAATGGTTTAGCAACTTCAAATTGTGATTTTGCTTTAGCCATGGCCGCATCATAAGCTTTGGTAGCATTAACCGGCAATTGTACTGCATCATTGTAAGTGTCAATTGCAGGTTGCATGCTCACATAACCAAGATTCAAATAAGCATCAAAGTAATTTGCGTCTATTGCAATGGCTTTTTTGTATTGTTCGGCAGCTTTGCTGAAGTTTTCAGCTCGTACTTGTTGCAATTTAGCGATTTGAGGATCTGGTGCGCCTTTACCTGCCTTGGCATTCTTAGCCAGTTTTCTAAGTGTGTTACCAGCTGTTTCTGCAATTTGCGAATAAGTTAAACCTTCATAGTAGTACAATGCTTTATTATTGGGGTCGCCTTTTATAGCAGCTTCAATTTTGTTAATCAGATCGCCTTGTAATCCAGCTTGCAAACTCACTTCAATTTCACGTTTACGCAGATCTGTACTGGCTGGGAATTTGGTCGTAGCTTCCTGTATGGTTTTTAATGCTGATGTAGTATCCTTATTGTACAGATACAATGTGGTAAGATCGTTGTAGATATCAAGCTTCTTAGAGTAATTGGTAGTAACCAATTTAGCATAATTGGCTATTGCTGCCGGATAGTTTTTGTAATTGGTAGCTGCAATACCACTGTATAATACCAGTAAAGTATCTTCTGGCGCCATCTGCCTGCCAGTATCGAATTCTTTATAAGCAGCTTCGTAATTTTTAGCCTGAAATGCTTTCACTCCTTTATCGAGGTGAATTTGCGCAAGCTCAAGGGCGGCATGCTGTATGCTTGTGGTATTTTCATTTTTAGTATCCACATCTTTTGCCTTTTTTATAGCATCAACTGCTGTATCGTAGTCTGCTGCCGCTGCGGTAGCGTCAGTTTCTATGGAAGCTAACGACGCATAGATCATCGCTTTTGTTGCGAACAATTGCGGCGAATTTGCAGTTTTTGAATTAGTAGCTGCTTTATCGATCGAAGCTTTAGCATTTAAAAGCAAAGGTTTTCCGATAACCAGGTTACCTTTTGCAACATCATATTTCGAGTAATTATCTTTCGCATCATCAATGGCTCTTTGCTGGGCAAAAGCACCGAGTACCGAAAAGGCAAAAATTGCCGTCAAAAGTTTGATTTTCATGATTTATTGATTGGTTAATAATTTGAGTTTATTGTTTGTTATTTCCAGTTGGTCCTGGTTACCTGTTTTTGTATAAACCAATTGCAGTAATTGCAAGCATTTGATATCATTGGGAGCTATCTCGTTAGCTTTTTCAAGCCACTGCCCTGCTTTCACCAATTCATTATCGTGGTTATTTTTTATAACCGCCTGGCGGAAGTATAACACACCCAGGTTGTAAACCGGCTCAAAATTTGTATTATTAAGCTCAATTGACCGTAAATATAATGATTCTGCTTTATCAAAAATACTTAAATGATCGTAACAATTAGCTGCGGTATATATCAGGCCGGCGTTGCTGCCATTTTCATCCAGCAACTGGCTCAATAATGGTTCAAGCGATACATAGTCGCGTTTATTGTTGTAAATATTAGCTTCGTCCAATAACAAAAACTTATCATCGGGAAACCTTTTCCTGCCTTTTTGCAAAACCTGCAATGCCCTCGAAGTATCGCCTATGGCTTTATAGGCATTGGATGCAGCCTCCAGCACGTCGCTGTTTGCGTTGTCTGATTTGAGCACATCGTTGTAATAGCGCGTTGCATCTATCAGGTTTCCCATTCTGTTGTTTGAATAGGCTATGTAACCATTTAACTCCTGAAAATCGGGTGCGTATTTTTTTGCTTTCTGAAAAGACTGGATGGCATTGTAAAAATCGGATATCCGCATATAAGCGAATCCGCGGCGAAGGAAAACGTTGGCCACACAACGCCGCGAGAATTCAATTTGATGCTGGAAACGATAAATACGTTTATCTGCCTGAAGTTTATCTACAAGTTTAGTGACCTGCCCAAAAAATACCGGCGGCATATTAAGCTTGTTGGCCGAATCAATATAAACTATACTTGAATAGACAACGGCCCTGTAGACACTTTTTTCCAGATCGACCGAATCCTCATGGGTTTTAACCAGGCTATCAACTGATTTTTTAGCACTGGTAAGGAACTTCAGATCTTTGCTTTGCTTATAAAGTGCCAGATTATTAACTACGCTTTTAAATACCTCCGATTGCGCGAAGGTATCTGCAGCGATAAATAACAGCATTGCAAGCAGCAATATCACTCTACGGCTTACCATAAAATCTTATTCTTCTGTCTTTTCCTCTCCCTGGGTGTTTTCTCCCGTATTTTCGGTACCACCTGTTGCATCACCGGCTTCTTCCTCTGCCTCATCATGTTCAATCCTGGCTACTGATGCTATCTCGTCATTTTCTTTCAGCGTGATCAGTCTTACACCCTGAGTCGCACGGCCCATAGTACGTAATTCGCTCATGGCAATTCTGATAATGATACCCGAACGGTTAATGATCATCAGATCATCTTTATCTGTAACATCTTTAATGGCAACAAGTTTGCCCGTTTTGTCTGTTACGTTTAATGTTTTAACACCTTTACCACCACGGTTGGTTACACGGTAATCGTCAATATCAGTACGTTTGCCGTAGCCTTTTTCTGATACCACTAATACGGTTGTTTCCGGATTATCAACGCTGATCATACCTACAACCTCATCATTTTCATCCTCCAGGGTTATGCCACGCACACCGGTAGCAGTTCGACCCATTGGCCTTACTGTCGACTCATTGAAGCGAATTGCTCTGCCCGACTTCAGCGCCATGACGATCTCGCTGCTGCCGCTGGTCAGATTTGCTTCCAGCAATACATCACCGTCGTTAATGTTGATGGCATTGATACCATTGGCACGCGGACGGGAATAAGCTTCGAGTGAAGTTTTCTTGATGGTACCTTTCTTGGTACACATGATGATATAATTGTTGTCCAGGTATTCCTGGTCTTTAAGACTTATCAATTTAATATAAGCCTTGATCTTTTCTTCTTTCGGGATATTGATGATATTCTGTATCGCACGCCCTTTAGATGTACGCGTTCCCTCAGGAATTTCAAATACCCTGAGCCAGAAACAGCGACCTGCCTCTGTAAAGAACAGCATATAATTGTGATTAGACGCAACCAGTAAGTGCTCAATAAAGTCTGCTTCGCGGCTATTGCTGCCTAAGGACCCTTTACCTCCCCTGCCCTGTGTACGATATTCTGTTAAAGGCGTACGTTTAATATAGCCTTCATGCGATATCGTTATTACAACTTCCTCATTTTCAATAAAGTCTTCGGTTTGCATCTCGGCCGATGAATAAACGATCTCCGTTTTACGATCATCGCCGTATTTTTCGCGTATCTCTGTCAGTTCATCTTTGATGATCTGCATGCGCAAACCTTCATCAGCTAAAACCGACCTTAAATACTCGATAGTTTTCATTAACTCGTTGTATTCGTCTTTGATTTTGTCGCGTTCCAGCCCGGTTAACCTTCTTAGGGTCATATCCAGGATGGCACGTGCCTGTATCTCGCTTAAACCGAAGGAGCTCATTAAACCATCACGGGCTTCTTCCGGTGTGTTGGAGCTTCTGATCAGTTTGATCACTTCATCCAAATGATCCAATGCGATCAGTAAGCCTTCCAGCACGTGTGCACGTTTTTCAGCTTCAGCCAGTTCAAATTTAGTACGGCGTACAACTACTTCGTGACGGTGTTCAACAAAATGATGGATCAGGTCCCTTAAATTCAATAGCATTGGCCTGCCATGTACCAGTGCAATGTTGTTTACACTGAATGAAGTTTGGAGGGCCGTATACTTATAAAGGTTATTCAGAACAATTGCAGCATTGGCATCACGCTTTATTTCATAAACTACACGTATACCTTCACGGTTCGACTCATCACGAATAGCCGATATTCCTTCTAACTTTTTTTCTTCAACCAACTCGGCGGTACGCTCGATCATCTGTGATTTATTGATCTGGTACGGTATTTCAGAAACGATGATGCGTTCGCGTTCGTTGCCATAGGTTTCAATTTCGGCCCGGGCACGCATTACAATCCTTCCACGACCGGTTTCCAACGCATCACGTACACCTTCTACGCCATAAATGATCCCGCCTGTCGGAAAATCCGGGCCTTTTACGTACTTCATTAATTCAATAACCTCAATATTGCGGTTATCAATCAAAGCAAGGGTAGCGTCAATTACCTCGGTCAGGTTATGCGGCGCCATATTGGTTGCCATACCTACTGCGATACCCGAAGCACCATTGATCAGCAAATTGGGCACTTTGGCCGGAAGCACTGTAGGCTCTTCCAGCGAATCGTCAAAGTTTAGCTGATAATCGATTGTATCCTTGTTGATATCAGCCAGCATTTCTTCAGCAATCTTTTGCAGTCTTGCCTCAGTATATCGCATTGCTGCAGGCTGGTCACCGTCTATTGAACCGTAGTTTCCCTGGCCTTCAACAAATGGATAGCGTAAGCTCCACTCCTGTGCCATACGCACCATAGCATCATATACAGATGTATCGCCATGCGGGTGGTATTTACCCAAAACTTCACCCACAATACGAGCTGATTTTTTGTAGGGCTTGCTGTTGCTCAACCCGAGGTCGAGCATACCGTATAGTACACGTCTGTGAACCGGTTTTAAACCGTCTCGCACATCGGGTAATGCACGCGATACGATCACCGACATTGAATAATCAATGTAAGCAGATCGCATTTCTTCGTCTATATTAATGGGAATAATTCTGTCTTCTGGTGTTAGGTTGCCTTTTCCTGTTTCGTCAGCCATTGTATAAAATTAGAGTAGCTATTGGGTCTATATTAGTGGTTAGGTATGATGATCCAAACCGACCTGCGAAGTTAAAAAATTACTTCGGTTTGGGGTAGGTTTTTTATGCACATTGGACCTAAAATGTGAGTAAAAACGTAACAAAATGGATAGCAGCAAGTTCGAACTCTATCAGGGCAGATCGGCCGGAAAAATACCTCAATCAGGTATTACTTTTTCCGCTTCCAATACTCCTCAACCTGCATTCCGGTGGGTAAGGTTCCTTTAAAAATGAGCGAGTCATGCCGTATCGTAAAAACGTAGCGTACAGCAATATTTTTGAGTTTTGAAGGCTGACTGCTATAGGATTGTATTTCGATGCAGGTATCCCCTTTTAGCGTGTAATCGCCTGCTTCATAGCGCTCAGGTTTAGTGCCTTTTTCCAATGCATAGGAACTGAAATGCATATCGTCATATTTCCTTTGCAGGATATATCCCTCAGGCTGTCCCTCTTTTTTGCCGTTGTATATACCGCCGAGATATTGCCAGGTACCTTTAAGCGGACTTCCGTCTATAAATGACGATACTACCAATATCAATAACAATGCTACAGGTATCTTTCTCATACGGCCCAGTTGATCCCTTTTTTCAGTAATGATAAGGTTTTCTCTTCCTCACTGCCTGTCTCGGCCTGATAATCATAAACCCATTGAGCCGTTGGTGGCAAACTCATCAGGATCGATTCAATGCGACCGTTTGTTTCCAATCCAAACTTAGTACCGGCATCATAAACCAGGTTAAACTCGGCATAACGGCTACGGCGCTGGTACTGCCATGCCTGTTGCTTTGGGATAAATGGTTTATTTCTATTTCGATCGATCAGTTCAGTATAAATCGGCGCAAATGAACGGCCCACTGCTTTTGAAAAATCAAAAATATTTTCCCAGCTAAGTTCTGCATTGGCCGCAAGCTTATCATAAAAAATACCACCTATGCCGCGGGTTTCATTACGATGTTTAATGAAAAAATAATCGTCGGCCCAGGTTTTGAATTTTGGGTAAAAATCGGGGTGAAACTTATCACAGGTTGATTTGATGTAAAGGTGGAAGAACCTTGCATCTTCATCGAAAATATAATGTGGTGTCAGGTCTATACCCCCGCCAAACCATTTAACTTCTGAACCTGGCATCTCGAAATACCGGATATTCATGTGGATGATCGGTACCAGAGGGTGATTTGGATGAATAACAATAGAAACACCGGTTGCAAAAAACTCATCCTGCTCAACTTTTAAGGCTTTTTTCATTACCTCAGGCAATTTGCCATACACGGCCGAAAAATTAACACCTCCTTTTTCAATGATATCACCATTTTGCAGGATGCGTGTACGTCCACCACCGCCACCATCACGCTGCCATAATTCTTCTTCAAAATTACCTTTACCGTCGCACTGCGCTAAAGCCTGGCATATCTCGTCCTGGATGATCTGGTAATCGCCTGCAATAAGTTGTTGGTTTTCAATTATATTTTTAAGATTGATCTTGCCAATAACAAACTTGTAATCATCAGAATGATAACTCTCAT
>CAISPD010000224.1 GCA_903887275.1 uncultured Mucilaginibacter sp. | reverse complement strand
TATGGTTATGGTTATGGTGATTATATCACTGACAAAAAGATCAAAAAGAAATATTCCAACTCGATATTTAAGGATTTCTTTAAACGGTTTTAGGTACAAATAACCTGTTTCCGTAGTAATGGTAACTAAAATACTTTTTAATGATATCCTATATAAAAAGCAAAGTTGAGAATTTTTGGAACGGCGGGCACGAACGCACCCTGAAGGTAAAGAGAAACATTATATACTCCTTCCTGATCAAAGGTGCAAGTGTATTACTGGGCCTGATCATCATCCCTTTAACAATACATTACGTAAATAAAGGGCAATACGGTGTTTGGTTAACGATAAGCTCGCTGGTATCGTGGATCAATACTTTTGATGTTGGCCTGAGTAATGGGTTAAGGAATAAGATGGCGCGTTCGCTCGCGCTTAACGAAAAGGAAAACATTGTTCAATATGTGAGTACCACTTACGCAATTTTGGCCATTATATCGGTCATTACTTTCATCGTTTTCTACATCGTAGGATCGTTTTTTAATTGGAACCAGCTATTAAATACAGGTAGCGCCGTTGAGTTTAACATTTGGCCCATCATCGTTATTACTATGGCCTCCTTTTGTGTGCAATTTATGTTGCAGCCAATTAAAAGTATGTTAACGGCGATGCATCAGCCATTTATTACTTCTTTCATTTTACTGATCATCCAGGCGCTCACCTTCATATTTACCTATCTGTTGACAATATTTACCCACAGCAGCCTCATGAACCTGGTTTTGGTGGTTGCAGGTGCACCTGTACTGGTGTTTATTGTAGCCAATTTATACCTGTTTGGGGGAAGCCTAAAAGAATACAGACCGAGATATAGCTCGGTAGATATGAGTAGTGCCAAAAGCCTGCTGGGCACCGGAAGTGTTTTCTTTTTTATTCAAATTGGTGCATTGATCCTTTTTCAAACAGACAATATTATTATTACCCGGACCCTGGGCCCGCAGGAAGTAACAACTTTTAACCTGGCATTCAAGTACTTTTCGGTTATAACGATGTTGTTTGTTATTATGCTTACCCCATACTGGAGTGCTTTTACTGACGCATGGGCAAAAAATGATACTACCTGGATCAAGCATTCTATCAACAAAATGCGCCGGATCTGGATATTCACTTCTATTGGTACGGTATTGCTTTACTTTTTTTCTCCGATTGGTTATCACCTTTGGATCGGCAATACAGTAGTAATTCCGAATATACTTTCATTGACGATGGCACTTTATGCCATAATTTATAACTGGCAGGGCATATATGCCTATGCATTAAACGGAATCGGAAAACTCCGGCTGCAATTGATCTGTATAATATCAGCAGGTATTATCAACATCCCTTTATCCATAATTCTTATTCACGTAATGGGTAACGTGGCTGGAACCGTATTAGCAAACGTATTGCTGGGTATAGGAATGAATATTCTTTATACCTATCAAATTAATTTGATTGTCAACCATAAAGCAACAGGAATTTGGGACAGGTAAGTAATTTGAAAATCAATATGTTTCATATTTACTTTTACAGGGTAAGTAAACGGATATTTCGCGCCATTTACCTGGTATATAGCCGAACGGTTGTTTGGTTGAAGTTTCGTTTTAATAACGTAAAGGTAGGCTCCGGAATGAAGTCGTTTGGAATACCATTGGTCGATGTATGGCTTGGGAGCAGTTTTTCTATCGGCAACAACTTTATGATGTGTAACGGCAAATATTTTAACGTGATAGGAAGGCAGCAGTCATGTTGCTTTGTTGTTGGAAATAATGGTCTTCTAACGATAGGTGATAATGTTGGCATCAGCGATTCGGCAATTATTTGCCATAAGCGAATTTCAATTGGCGACAATGTAGTTATTGGTGGCAATGTGGTAATTTATGATACTGATTTTCATTCGTTAGACAAGGAACAAAGAGCCGATCCGGTGTTGGATCTTCAGCATACGAAGTGTGTGCCGGTGATCATCGAAAATGACGTTTTTATTGGTGCCCATTCAACTATTTTGAAGGGCGTTACGATTGGCGAAGGTGCAATAATCGGAGCTTGCTCGGTAGTAACCAGGTCGGTTCCCAAAAACGAAATTTGGGCCGGTAATCCTGCAAAATTTATTAAATCAATTGTAAAAACCTCATAAAACCCGGTAATATGAGTATTAGTTACATATTTGCGTTTCTATTCCTAATGATTTCGAGTAAAGGAAACTTTACTGCCTATTTCGATATTTGTTTATACATCGTCGATTTATTCATGCTTTATTATGGATTCAGCAGAAGGATATTCAAGGCATCCGATCTGAGGATGTTTAGCAAATTCGCCGTTGTATTTCTGATTTTTATCACGCTGCGATTTTTTATCCTCAACAGCCTGCCATATCACTTTTTCTTTAGCGATATATTCTTTCTGGTCCGATGGGCGTTTTTCTCGTTCGTGTTTTGCGCCATTATGAGGGAGAATACACTGTATTACCTCGCAAAAGTGACGCTTGATCTGGCCTATCTTTCTATTTTCTTCTTTTTTCTGCAATTGATCAACCCTGCAACTGTGAAGTTTGTTGGGCAGCTGATATCACTTCCACCAAGAACATCCAATCCGGGTTATACAAATTTTCTATTGTTCACATTTGATACCGTGAATCACCCTTTGCGAAATAGTGGTTTTTCATGGGAACCGGGTGCCTATGGCTGTTTCCTTGATATCGGATTATTATATTATTTGCTGGTTACCGGTTTTAAATTCAATAGAGACGTATTGATTTACGTTATCGCAATTGCCACCACCCAGTCAACAACAACCTATATCGGTTTGCTGATCATCGTTATTTTGTATGCGAGGGTAAACGGACTAAAAACGAGTACCATGCTATTGGTACTTATACCAAGTT
Organism: uncultured Mucilaginibacter sp.; assembly: GCA_903887275.1. Taxonomy (GTDB): domain Bacteria; phylum Bacteroidota; class Bacteroidia; order Sphingobacteriales; family Sphingobacteriaceae; genus Mucilaginibacter. Next base: position 10,202 of record CAISPD010000224.1, on the reverse strand, counting down.
TAGCGGTGTGTGCGGTTGCTTTACCATTCATGTTTGCCAAAATAGGACGAGTCTGGGACGAGGATCAGGCAATTATTTATAAGATCGAGGAATTGGGCGACTGGTACCTGCGGAATGGGGGAGAAGTACCATTAAACCGGTTTGGTAGTATTATATATTTATGGCGAGAATTTCACTGGAGTTTATTGTGGGGTATTTCCAATGGTTACCAGGATGCAACCAAACTTGCCAACATGGTGAATTTATCAAATGGCGACTTTGACTTTATGGCCAAATACGGCTTTGTTGGATTGGTGTTTTTCATGTATCGATACCTGCAGCTCATTAAAAAATTACTATTCAAAAATGAATATCTGTTCTATTGCGGTTTATTAATGCTCACGCTTGGTTTTGGTGAACCAATCTTGAGTTTTACAAACCAACTTTGCCTGTTGTTTTTGTTTAAGTACACTGACCCGGCTAAATTCTTCCGCGAACAACAAATTGCTGAACAGGAAGCCTTAGAGGAACATACGGAAGTTGAAGTAATAGCTGAACCAGCTAATTAATACATTGATTAGATTAACTTTACCGATAACACTTTGAAAATTGCTTCACTAACATGTTCATTTAACAGGAAAGAAAAAACGGTTTCTTTTCTTGCGAGCCTTATTGCCCAGCCTTTGCCCGCTAATTATTCATTAGATGTTTACCTGCTTGATGATAATTCAAGTGATGGTACTGCGCAAGCTGTTGCTGAAAAGTTTCCCGCTGTTAAATTATTGAACGGAACAGGTTCGTTGTTTTGGGCAGGAGGGATGCGCAAAGTATGGAGCGAAGCCTTGAAAGGCGATTATGATTTTTATATACTTTTTAACGACGACGTAAAGTTATTAGACGACGCCATACCAAAGCTATTAAGTGCATACGATAAGGCCGAAACGAATGGCACGATCATTTTAGGATCAGTTATGGATTTTGTCAAGAAAACCTATACCTATGGCGGGCGTAAAGTTACTAATTGGCGCAGTGGCGACTCGGATGCAATACTACCTGATAAAGTGCAATTACAGAGCGCTGAAATAGGCAATGCAAATATCATGTTGGTCGACCGGAAATCGGTTGAAGTTATTGGTATACTTTCTTCTTCATTCACACATGGTTTGGCGGATTTTGACTATACGCTTCGGGCGGTAAAACAAGGCCTTAAAGTATTGGTTGCGCCGGGCTATTTCGGTTATTGCGCTTATGACCATGGCAAACCCTGGTTATCGGGAAAAGTTCCATTGAAAAAAAGAATACAGTATCTATATAGCCCAACTGGTTTGGCCTATAAAGAATATCTGGTTTATATCAAAAGGCATTTTCCTAAGGCGTTGCCCGCTTTGTATATCAAACTTTGGGTAAAGACGCTATTTCCGGTAATATATGACCGGTTCAAGAAATATTGATTTTTAGGGTTTAACTTTTACGACACTTTTTTACCGGGAGCTTTCGATACTATATTATTATTATAAAGCTTGTATACCATAAAGCAGTTAATAGCTGATCAAAATTTAAAGATGAAAAGGGTACTGATTTCCGCATTTACGTGTCAGCCAAACAAGGGCTCGGAATACAGCAATGGCTGGAACTGGCCCTTACGACTTGCCCAAAATGGATTTGAGGTACATTGCCTTACCTGGAAAAGAAATCAACCCTTTATTAAGGCAGTAGAAGTACCCGAAAATCTTCATTTTCATTTCATCGAACTCCCATTCAGGCTTAAAGTATTATATGGTTTGTCGCAGCCAACCATGTATCTGTACTATATCTTATGGCAAAGACTTGCCTACAACGTTGCAAAGAAGCTTCATAAACAAAAGAAATTTGATGTAGTTCATCATGTAAGCTGGGGGAGTATACAAATGGGTTCGTTTCTATATAAGCTTGATGCTCCGTTTATTTTTGGGCCTGCCGGAGGAGGGCAGAAAGCTCCTATTGCGTTCAAGCAATATTTTTTAAATGCCTGGGCATCCGAAATTAAGCGTGAAAGGGTTACCGATTGGTTTATAGCAAACAACCCTGCATGTAAAAAGATGCTTCGTAATGCACACGCAGTTATTGCCGCTAATAATGAAACGCTCGAGCTGGTAAAAAGTATCGGATCAAAAAACTGTTCGATAGCTTTTGATCATGCAATAACCGATGAATATTTTCCGGCAAATTTTTTACCAAAAGTGCCTGAGAAGGGTAAACTAAAGTTGATATGGGTAGGAAGATTTATGCCCCGTAAAGCTTTACTGCTATCCCTTGAAGTAATGCAACGATTAAAAGCATATCCTAATATTACACTCACTGTTTTGGGTGATGGCGAAATGAAAAATGAAGTATTAAATAAGATTAAAGAATACGGGCTGGAAGAAACTGTGACATTAACCGGGATGATCCCATTTGAAAATGTAAAAGACTATTACGCCTCACATGATGTGTTCTTCTTTAATTCATTACGCGACTCAGGCCCGTCGCAATTAATTGACGCTATGGCCTATGGTCTGCCTGTTGTAACAATAAACCTGCACGGTCAGGGGGCCATTGTTAATGACGAAACCGGCATAAAGTGCAAATGTGATACACCTGAGATGGCCATAGAAGAGCTTGAAAAAGCAATAATTTACCTGTACAACAATCCTAAAAGAGTTACCGAAATGAGCAGTGCTGCCTACCAGTTTGCCAAGAAACAAACCTGGACATCACGCCTTGAAACTTTGGTTGCAAAATACTATCCTTTATAATCAAAAGAACGTATAAGCAAAATACAATGCCGGGGTTGTTTATTAAATTAGCCGAAATTAAAATATCAGAAAATAGCATTATTAAAAAGTGAAAGTTTTAATTGTACACAACGATTTTAGGGTATACTGGAAAGGACGCCTGCTATTTCTGAAGAAATATCTGGATGAACGCAATATTGATTTTTATGCCATAGAGCTTTTTGGCAAGGGTTCACCTTATTCGTTTGATAATTACGAGAACAAAGAACAATGGTGGACCTGCTTATTTCCGGAGAAGAGTTATGACGAAATATCCATCAGCACCATACGCGGAACATTTTTAGATAAGATCAAAGAAATTAATCCGGATGTTGTTATAGCAGGGTCGATCGTTTTTTTTGCGGGAGCACTTGGTTTACGTTGGGCTAAGAACAATGGCAAAAAGTTTATCATGTTTGATGATGCCAAACCATCTCAGATCAAACGCAACTTTTTAGTTCAATGGATAAAAGACCTGATCACCCATCAGATCGACGGGCTTTGGCTTCCTTCCAACGAATATGACGAGGCCTATACCAAATTCATCGATAAAGATATGCTGGTATGCTATGGCTATAACTGTATTGATAACGAGCTTTTCAAATTCAAAGCAACACGCGAGAATAATTTCAATACTATTATCTGCGTAGCCAGACTTGTACCTATCAAGAATATTGATTTCCTGTTACGAGCCTGGAAACTGATTGAGAAGAGGAGACCCAATTATAAACTGGTCATTATTGGTGACGGCCCTGAATTTGGGGTTCTGAACGAACTGGCTACCAATATGGGTCTCAAAACCATTGTGTTTTTAGGCGCAGTTAATAACAGCGATATTCCGACCTATTTTTACAACTCAAGCGCTTTTATCTTGCCTAGTTTATCTGAAAGCTGGGGATTGGTAGTAAACGAAGCGATGGCTTCAGGTTTACCACTTTTACTAAGTAATAAAATTAATGCAAGCAATACCTTGTTGCACGAAGGAGAAAACGGTTTTGGATTTGAACCAACCAATGTTAAAAAGATAGCTGAAAAAATTATAAGGTTTATCGATCTCGACGAAAAAGAGAAAAAGAAAATGTCTGAAAACTCAACCAAATTTATCAATCAAATGAATTACGATAATATGGGAAATGAGCTGGTTTGTATGCTATCACGTTCGGAAAAGCAAAAAAGCCGTAAACCTGGTCCACTTGCCTCATTGCTGATCAATTTGTGGCACGGCAGGTATAATACCTCGGGTTGGGACAAATTATAAGTTAAAATACTTTTTATGAAAACTGCCCCTATACTGTTATTTACCTACAAAAGATATGAAAGCTTACAGGACACTGTTAAGGCGTTACAAAATAACGCCCTCGCAGCAGAATCTGATCTTTACATATTTTCAGACGGTTGCAAAAAAGACGCAGATACAGAGCAGGTTACAAAAGTAAGAGACTATATTAAAACCATAACCGGGTTTAAATCCATAAAAATTACCGAACAGGAGCAAAACAAAGGTCTGGCAAATTCGATCATTGATGGTGTAAGTTCAGTTTTTAAATTTTCAGAAAAGGTTATTGTACTGGAAGACGACCTTTATACCACACCGAACTTTTTAACCTTTATGAACAGCGCGCTCGACAATTATAGCGATGATCGTAAAGTTTTTTCAATTTCGGGCTATTCTTTTAATTTTAAAAAGAGTAAAGTTGATCCGGAGGATGCCTATTTTGTAAAGCGAGGCTGGTCATGGGGATGGGCGACATGGAAAGACAGATGGGACGATGTTGATTGGCAGGTAAAGGATTATAATAGTTTCAAAAACGATAAAAAGCAACAAAGAGAATTTGCTAAGGGTGGCACTGATTTAAATATCATGTTACATCGGCAAGTTAACGGGTTAATTGACTCCTGGGCGATAAGGTGGTTCTACCATCAATATAAAGTAGGAGGATTAACGCTGTATCCGGTTTACTCTAAAGTACGGAATAATGGTTTTGATGAATATGCAACTCATACAAAAGGAGGAGCCTATCGTTTTGCCCCGTCACTTGATGAAGAACTGTTAACGGCGTTTAAATTTCCGTCGGCAATTGAACCCAATAAATTTTATCAAAAACAGTTTCAACAAAAAATGGGTATTATAGAACGAGTTAAATATCGTTTGAATAGTATAATTAGAAAAATTATTAAGTAAAATGCTGATTGATTATCTTAAAAGACTACGAGACCTATACCTTGTAAAGGTAAAATGGTCGGCCTACAAGATCGGCAAAGGATTTCATGCAGGGGCGCGGGTAAGTTTGTGGGCAAGAGATACCCTGATCATAGGCGAACATTTTTATATAGGTAGAGACTCATTAATTGAAACTGATTGCATTATTGGCAACCATGTTATGCTTGGCAATAAGGTAGCAATGATAGGGCGCTACGACCACAATTTTCAACAAGTTGGCACTCCGATAAGGTTTGCCAGTCAGGTACGTGATAAAGACTATAAATGGCGCGGATTACATGATGTAATTATTGTTGAAGACGACGTATGGATTGGCTACGGCACCGTAGTAATGGGCGGTGTGTGGATCGGTACCGGCAGCATTGTTGCCTCAGGATCAATAGTAACACGCGATGTTGAACCTTACTCAATCTATGCAGGAAGCCCTGCTGTAAAACTAAAGGATCGTTTTGATACGGTAGAGGCACTCGAAAAGCACAAAGAATTATACAAGCTAAAATATCAATAATAGATATTGTTAGCTTTTATTGATGAATTTTCTAAAACCATGCAAATACCCGGAAATATAATTGCCAATGCGGATGATCTGGGCTTCAACGATTCGGTAAATCAGGCAATTTTACATTGTTTTAAATCGGGGTATATCAATAGCACATCCCTGATGACCAATACACCACATTTTGGGGCAACTGTTGAATTGATAAAAAAAAATCCCGAAATAGCGAATATAGGCTTACATGTTGACCTGGCTCAGTTTCGGCCGGTTACCGATTTCCGGGCCAATTTTCTCGACAAAGATGGAAATTGGGACGTATGGAAAACCAAAAAGCTTTTGGTGTCATTATCATCAGAAGATAAGAAAGCCTTTGCTAAAGAGATCAATGCCCAGATAGAACGTGCAATTGACCAGGATATAAAACTTGTTCATCTTGATGCACACTTGCATTTGCACACTTCGCCAGGTTTTTTTAATTTTTTTTTAGCGGCTGCTATTAAATACAATTTAAAACTGCGCCTGGCGCAAACCTTCAATGAAGGCAGCTACCTAAAATATTATTACCGAAAATTTATAAACGGCCAGATCAAAAAAAACGGCTGCAACTATTCGGAAAGATTTGAAACTGTAAGCCGATATTTACAGTATAACAGCATCGAAAGTAAAATATCAACTGAAATTATGCTGCATCCTGATTTGGACCAGAACGGCAAACTTACCGACCATTTTGACGATGAAACGATGCGCAGCTGGTTACGTTTTCTTTTAGGAGATCAGGCTGCCGGATCAAATTAAATATCAGGTATCCGGTACGATAACAAAATAAAATTAAATATTTGCTAAGCTTAAGCTTATTACCAATGTCGGAATTTAATACCATTAAACTTTTTGATTACAATATACTTGCATCTGATATAGGATTTCTTCAAACCGATACAAAATGTTTGATCAATACCATTAATCAATATTCCTACATTATAGCTGAAAAGGATCCGGTATTTAAAACCGCTCTGCAAGCTTCCGATGTTTTATTACCCGACGGTATAGGAATTGTAGTTGCGGCCAAACTATTGGAAGGGAAGAAAATAAAAAAAATAGCTGGAGCCGATCTGCATCAATATCTGTTAGAAAAACTACAGGAGAAACATGGCTCGTGTTTTTACCTGGGGTCATCCGAGAAAACACTACAAGCAATAAAAGCTCGTTTAAAAAAAGAATACCCGGCAATTAAATCGGGATATTATTCCCCACCATACAAGCCTGTCTTCAGCGATGATGATAATGCGCGTATGATCGAAGCGGTAAACAGTTTCAAACCAGATGTGCTTTTTGTGGGAATGACTGCACCAAAGCAGGAAAAATGGAACCATGACCACTGTGATGAACTTGACACAAACATTATTTGTTCGATCGGGGCAGTGTTTGATTTTTATGCAGGCACCATTGAAAGACCTGGGAAAATCTGGATAAAATTAGGCCTGGAATGGTTTATCCGTCTGCTCAAAGAACCAAAGCGAATGAGCAAAAGATACATTTATTATGGAGTACCCTTCGTTTTAATGATTTTAAAGCAATCATTTCTCAGAATTTTTCGTACAAGTACTTCAGCGAAATAAAAGGGAAAAAACTCTGTCTTTTATCAAAATTGTTGCCTGAATTATTTTATGTATTTGGATAAAAAATTGCGCTTTTATTTAAAATATGATAGCGAAACTTAATTTTTGTTAAAATATCTATTAAAACTGTATACTTTATAGTACGAAAATAACTAGGAATTAAATTACTCAAATGGGGAGTTTCTTACACAACTAATTTTTAAATGTTAAACCGTGAAATGGGACTTTTCAACCAAAATTTTAACGCAGGCACGGGTTTTTACGTATATGATTTACGTTTAAACACGATAAATAACGAAATAACTACTTTATAGTTCATAATTATCAATTTGAGCATAGTTATTGTGTAGTCATTAACACAGCATCCTAGAAAAAATATGGTACACAGGTACAACCAATTTTATAACGCAATTAACCTGACTCTTGATTACCTGGTTCTCAACGTCTCTTTGATTGTAGTTTATAATTTATTAGACAATTCCTTAATCCCCTGGATGAACAACAAAGGATACCTTCCGGTTGTTTTGGTCTTCAATTTACTTTGGCTTTTGTCTTCTAACATTACAAGTCTTTATAATTCTGAGACACAGAATGATTTAAAGGTTTATCACAAAGCAATAAAAACCTATTTCTTGTACCTGGGTCTTATTTGCGTTATCATCCTGCTGGTGATAGGTACCAAAACTTATTTCATTACACAAGAATATTTGTTTTACTCCATGTCGCTTTTCGGGGTGCTATTAGGATCCTGGAAAATTGTCTTTTTTACGATCAGAAAAAGCGATCGTGTATTAATGAGTAATTCGCGCAAGGCAATTATTGTCGGCGCAAGCAGGGCAGGGAACGAGCTGTATAATCAATTCAATAATAAAGTACTTAAAGGATATGATCTGTTAGGGTTTTTTGATGACGAACCATCCCGCGTAAGTCAGAAGCACTTATACCTTGGTAATACCAGTTTATGTATGGATTATGTCTTAAAAAACAATGTTGACGAGATATTTTGTGCTTTACCTTATTCTGAGCATAAGACAATAGAACGTTTAATGTCGGATTCTGACAAAAATCTTATTCGTTTTAAAATTGTTCCTGAATACCACGAATATTTCAAAAACACCTCATACCTGCAGAATTTAGGTAATGTTCCTATTCTTTCTGTAAGAGCCGAGCCTTTAGAGAACATTTTGAATCGTGCATTAAAACGCGCATTTGATATCGTTTTCTCTTTGATGGTAATACTATTTGTTTTCAGCTGGTTGTTTCCGATACTGGCCATCGTAATCAAATTAGAATCAAAAGGTCCGATATTTTTTAAACAAATGCGTTCAGGACGTGATAACCATGCTTTCTTATGCTACAAGTTCAGAAGCATGAGAACCAATAAACATCTTGAGCACAGACAGGCAACACTGGGCGATCCACGTATTACCAAAATTGGTACATTTTTACGTAAGACCAGCCTGGATGAGCTTCCTCAGTTTTTCAATGTATTACTTGGAAACATGTCGGTTGTAGGTCCTCGTCCACATATGCTTACACACACCGAGCAATACTCGCAATTGATCGATCAGTTTATGGTACGTCATTTCCTCAAGCCTGGAATTACCGGTTGGGCACAGATCAATGGTTTACGTGGTGAAACCCGTACAACTGAAGCGATGCTTGAACGTGTAGAGGCTGACGTATGGTATTTAGAGAATTGGACATTCCTGCTTGATATCAAGATCATCTTTAATACACTCTGGAAATCAATAACAGGCGATAAAAACGCCTATTAATCCCTTTCAAAAACTCGCTTAAAGCGTAAAGATAAAAACCCTCATCCTTAGATACTGCCGCAGGTGCGAAGGTATTTAAGAGTGAGGGTTCTCCATTTGAACTGGGTACTGAACCGCGGAATCAGCATTAATGTAAAAAGCCCATATAGCATTTCTATATGGGCTTTAAGTTGATGGTTATTTTATCGTTCCTATTCGAACTGATTCTTTATAGCGTAACCGTATTCTTTCAGTAATTTTTCTTTCCTAAAATGTTCCACATCGGCCGATACCATTTCACTTACCAGCATCGCAAGATCATATTTAGGTTTCCAGCCAAGTTTAGTTTGTGATTTAGTAGGATCGCCTATTAACAGTTCAACTTCAGTAGGGCGGAAGTATTTAGGATCAACTGCTACCACTTGTTTACCAATTTCAACCTGGTAATCAGGGTTTTTACAAGCAACTATATAACCTTTCTCATCAACGCCTTCACCTTTAAACTCAACGTCAATTCCAACCTCAGCGAAAGCTAAACGAACAAATTCCCTAACCCGGGTTGTTACACCAGTTGCAATTACATAATCTTCAGCAACTTCCTGCTGTAAAATCAAATACATGGCTTCGATATAATCCTTAGCATGACCCCAGTCGCGTTGTGCGTCCAGGTTTCCCAGGAAAAGGCAGCCCTGCAGATTAAGTGCAATTTTAGCAACAGCACGGGTGATTTTACGCGTAACGAAAGTTTCGCCACGTAATGGGCTCTCGTGATTAAACAGAATACCGTTGCTGGCAAAAATACCATAAGCTTCACGGTAGTTTACTGTTATCCAGTAGGCATACAACTTAGCAACAGCATAAGGTGAACGGGGATAGAAAGGAGTGGTCTCCGACTGTGGTACGGCCTGCACCAAACCATACAGTTCGGAAGTTGAGGCCTGATAGATCTTTGTCTTTTTTTCAAGTCCCAGAATACGAATAGCCTCAAGCAAACGAAGCGTACCGATACCGTCAGCATTAGCAGTATATTCCGGTGTATCAAAACTCACTTTAACGTGAGACATCGCGCCAAGATTATAAATCTCATCCGGTTGTACCTGCTGAATAATTCTGATCAGGTTTGTAGAATCTGACAAATCGCCATAATGCAATTTGAATTTCACATTAGTTTCATGCGGATCCTGATACAAATGATCTATACGATCGGTATTAAAAAGTGAACTTCTTCTTTTAATACCATGCACTTCGTATCCCTTTTTCAAGAGGAATTCGGTCAAATATGCACCATCTTGTCCGGTAACTCCTGTAATTAAAGCTATTTTCATCTATTTTTTTGTTGCT
>CAISPD010000223.1 GCA_903887275.1 uncultured Mucilaginibacter sp. | reverse complement strand
TTTGTTTGGGCATGTAAAAATTATGACGGCGACGTACAATCTGATACCGTTGCACAGGGATTCGGTTCGCTGGGTTTAATGACCTCAACTTTGGTTACACCTGATGGCAAGACCATGGAGGCAGAAGCTGCACACGGTACCGTAACACGTCACTACCGCGATCACCAGGCCGGTAAGCCAACTTCAACTAACCCGATCGCTTCAATCTTTGCATGGACAAGGGGGTTGGAGTTCCGTGGATTGCTGGATAATAACCAGGAATTGATCGATTTCTGCAAGACTTTAGAGCAGGTTTGTGTTGAGACTGTAGAAAGCGGCAAAATGACCAAAGATTTGGCTATCACTATTAAGCCTAAGGTTGAGCATGGTACGGACTACCTGTATACCGAAGAGTTTTTGGAAGCGATAGATGAGAATCTGAAAAAGAAGCTGGGTAAGTAATCCTTCCTATTGTAAACGATGCCCGTGCTGACAAGAGCATGGGCATTTTTTTTGAATAACATTATTGAAACCATTTTAATTTTATAAGGTTTATCTTAGCATAAAAATATAGCCAATATGTCATCTCTTTACCCTTTAAAATTCAAAACCATATACAAAGACAAGATATGGGGCGGCCAGAAAATAAGATCATTTCTTCACAAGGATTTTGGAAGCCTGCCTAACTGTGGCGAAACCTGGGAAATTTCGGGTGTAAAATCTGATGTTTCGGTTGTTGCGGAAGGGCCCCTGGAAGGGGAATCTTTGGCAGTATTGTTGGAAAAGTATCAGGCAGAACTCGTAGGGAAAAAAGTTTATCAGCATTTTGGCAACATTTTTCCTTTGCTGGTAAAATTTATCGATGCTAACGATGACCTGTCAATTCAGGTGCATCCGGATGATGAACTTGCTAAAAAGCGCCATAATTCTTTTGGTAAAACCGAAATGTGGTATGTTATAGAAGCCGATCCCGGTTCAACGCTTATTTCGGGCTTTAATCAGCAGGTAAGTGAAGAGATTTATGTAGATAAACTTAATAGTGGTCATATTTCAGATATATTAAACCGTAAGGATGTTAAAGCAGGTGATGTCTTCTTTTTACCAGCAGGTCGCGTTCATACAATTGGCAAAGGTTTGCTTATTGCAGAGATACAGCAGACCTCTGATATCACTTACCGCATTTATGATTTTGATAGGGTAGATGATACGGGCAATAAACGTGAGTTGCACACCGAAGAAGCTTTGGCTGCTATCGATTATAACTTTTATCCGGATTACAAGACAAAATATAATAAGGTAAAAAATGAGGCAGTTGAATTAGTTAAATGCCCTTATTTTACGACGAATGTCTTAGACTTTTCTTCCAGTACCTCAAGGGACTATACCAATTTAGATTCATTTGTTATCCATGTTTGTTTAGAGGGAAGCTATGTAGTAGAATGCCAGGGCAAACAATTTACCGTTAAAGCCGGCGAATGTATTTTGTTACCCGCCATTGTTAAACGCGCTGATATTATTACGATCAATGGATTTAAGATCCTGGAGAGTTATGTGGAGGGCTAGTTGATAGGCTGATCGGTGATGAGGTAATCAGTAATAAAGTTAACCAATCACAAATTAGCCAATCACTCCTAAACCAACTTCACCGTAAATTTGGTACCAACGTTTACGGTGCTACTGATGTCAATTGAACCACCGAGTGCTTCAATTTGATTTCGGGTCATGAATAGCCCTATACCTTTGGCATCCGGGTTTTGGTGGAATGTTTTGTACATACCAAATACCGAATCACCGTATTTATCCAAATCTATACCCTGCCCATTGTCTTCAAAATATAAATAGATATGGTGCCTGATCTTGGCCGACCTGATTTTGATCACCGGTATACGCTCTGCCGAACGGTATTTGATAGAATTAGTGATCATGTTTTGGAAAATACTTTCCAGATAAGCAGGTATGTACTGTACTTCGGCACATTCACTAAAGTCATATTCGATTTTTGCGCCCGATGTTTTGATATTAGCCTGTAGGGCTGAAAGAATAGTTTTTAAGGTAACTTCAAAATTCAACAGCTTACGCTCTTTGCCGATTTCTGCCTGAATTTTAACGATCTCGCTTAAATGTTCGATCGTGGTATTCAGGCTTCCGCTGATAGACTTGATATGTGAAAATATTTCCTTACGATCATCTTCGGTATCAGTCTCTTCGAAAAGATTCACCATAAATTGCAGGTTGCCGGTGTGCGAGCGCAGGTTGTGCGAAACTATATAAGCGAAGTTTTGAAGACGTTTATTCTGATCGCTTAACAAGTTCACAGCATCCTGAACCTCGATTTCTTTCTTTTTGATGTAATCGATATTCTGGAAGATACTGCGTACCGTAGTACATCTACCAAAATCATCAATTACAGCCAAACCTTTGGCCCTTAACCAAATTTGGTTGTTGCGCGCTGTGCGGAACAAAAGTTCGAGGTCAAATGGCTGAGAAAATTTGATAACATTATCAATGGCACGTGCAATAACCTGACGATGATCTGGTTCGAAAAAGCTTATCGCTTCATCGATGGTCAATTTTACGCTGTCTTGCAGTTCGTAAATGTCGTAGGTTTCGCGTGTGAGTGTCAGCGTCATGCTTTTTACATCGATCTCCCATCCACCTACCTTTGCAATCTTAATGGTTTCCTTAAACAGGAAGTCATTTTGAGAGGAACGTAGTTGCAGCAGTTTATGCTCGTGGATATCTGTAATTGAGCCGGTGATCTTGGGAATAGCGTTGTCGTCCCAGCGTTTAGCAGTACTTTCAAACCAGCGGAAGCCATTTTGTTTGGTTAGCAGCCTAATCCTGATGGTTTCAGGGGCCTCCTGGAAATGCCGGTTAATAGATTTTAGAAAAACATTCTTATCCTCATAGTACAACAGACTCTCGAAAAAGAATTCATAGGAAGGAGGTATCTCTCCCGGGGCATAACCCAGAAGAACATAAAAGCCAGGCGACCAATTAACTTCCCTGGTGCTGATATTGTATTCCCATATTCCCGTATTTATGCTATTGATAATATGGGCCACATGGAAATCACCATCATAAGAAAATTTATCTCCTTCAGTAGTACTCATTGTGTTTTCTGTTGCCAGAAATCTTAAATGTAATGATTATCAATAGTTTAAAATATAATATAAATACGCTCGGCTGTGTTTTTACACAACACACGCTGTGCTGATTGCAATTAAAAGACCAATGTTTGCATATTGACTTTCAATCATTTTAAATAGCCTTGTTATTTACTTAATCTACAATCCTTTATTGTACGTAAAATAAGCTGATTAAGTTATCAAAATAACTTCAAACAAAGATTTGAAGTAAGTATAATTGCAAACGTGGGAAATATTTTACCCATGAATATCAGTATTTTGACTTCTTTTATCAGGGCATTAGGGCGCTTAAAAATTTGTATTCTTCCTGATGAAATAATAATGATTCCTTTTGCCGATAGGAAATAAAAATAGCCGGACAATGCCGGCTATAATAGATCAAAGCTCCGAAATTGGCTTAATGCCTTCGTAATTATAAGTTTCCTCTCAATTCCTGTTCTCGTTCAATAGCTTCAAATAGCGCTTTAAAGTTGCCTGCACCGAAAGAACGTGCGCCTTTTCGTTGTATGATCTCAAAAAATACGGTCGGCCTGTCTTCCAGCGGTTTGGTAAATATCTGCAGCAGGTAGCCCTGATCGTCGCGATCAACTAAAATACCCAGCTCTTTCAACGGTCCCAGATCTTCGTCAATATGTCCAACTCGCTCAACCAGATCGTCGTAATAGGTAGTAGGAACATGTAAAAACTCGATGCCACGACGCTGCAATTCCCGCACGGTATCAACTATATGTTCGGTGGCCAGAGCCAGGTGCTGCACGCCTTCGCCTTCATAAAACTCAAGAAATTCTTCTATTTGCGATTTCTTTTTACCTTCTGCAGGTTCATTGATGGGGAATTTTACGTAACCGTTACCGTTGCTCATCACTTTGCTCATTAGTGCCGAGTATTCGGTCGAGATCATCTTATCATCGAAAGTGAGGATGTTTTTGAAGCCCATCACCTCTTCATAAAAGTGCACCCATTCATTCATTTTATGCCAGCCTACATTACCTACACAATGGTCTACATAAGTTAATCCTGTTGGCGTTGGGTTGTAGTCGGAATGCCAGGGTTGAAAGCCGGGTAAAAAGACACCTTTGTAATTCTTCCTTTCAACAAAAATATGGGCAGTATCACCATAAAGTCTGATACCGCTGGTACGCACTTCACCGTACTCATCATTGAGCATATGTGGCTCCTGGTATGGGATTGCTCCGCGACTAGTGGTTTGGTCAAATGCGTCATAAGCATCTTCGACCATCAATGCGATCACTTTAACACCATCGCCATGCCGGTTTAAATGCTCGGAGATCGGATGGTCCGAATGTAACGGACTCGTAAGCACCAGGCGGATTTTGTCCTGTACCAACACATATGATGCCCTGTCGCGCACACCGGTTTCCGGTCCGGCATAGGCCAGGCTCTGGAAGCCAAAAGCGGTTTTGTAAAAGTGGGCAGCCTGTTTCGCGTTTCCTACATAAAATTCAACATAGTCTGTGCCATTCAATGGCAAGAAATCGGTTGTTAATGGTTTTCTATCTAGAGTTTGTGTTTCCATTTTTTGGTTTAATGTTTTAATATTTGAATGTGGTAACGTTGCTGCTGAAATGTTTTAGAGACTTGCAAGGCAACTATCAAACCTCCCGATAGCTATCGGTACAACATTTCAACCTTGCAACAATCTAATTCCCCGCCCAACTACTATAGTACCCGGCGTCTTCAATATTTATAGCGTCTTCGGTAAGCATCAGCGGTTTGAACGGATCGATCATAACTGCGAGTTCCTCCGTGGATTCTTTGCCGATCGACTTTTCTACGGTGCCTGGATGTGGTCCGTGGGGTATACCTGCGGGGTGTAGGGTTATTTGTCCTTTCACTACGCTTTTGCGACTCATAAAATCACCGTCAACATAATAGAGTACTTCGTCGCTATCCACATTGCTATGATTATAGGGTGCCGGTATCGAAAGCGGGTGGTAATCGTACTTGCGTGGCACGAATGAGCAGATCACAAAATTGTGCCCTTCAAAAGTTTGATGCACCGGCGGTGGCTGATGCAGTCGACCAGTAATTGGCTCAAAATTGTGGATTGAAAAGCCATAGGGATAGTGAAATCCATCCCAACCTATAAAATCAAAAGGGTGAGTACCATAAGTGTAAGGATAGATAAGTCCCTGCTTTTTGATCAATACCTTGAAATCACCATGCTCATCATGTGTTTCGATATTTTCGGGTAATTTCAGATCACGTTCGCAATAAGGCGAATGTTCCATGAGTTGCCCATATTGATTCAGGTATCTTTTTGGTGAACGTATCGGGCTAAAACTTTCGACAATAAACAAGCGATTGTCTTCGGAATCAAATTCAAATTGGTAAATCGTACCGCGTGGTATTACCAGGTAATCGCCATATTCAAATTTGATATTGCCAAAACCGCTTTTTAGTGTACCCGAGCCTACATGCACAAAGATCACCTCATCGGCCTGACTGTTTTTATAAAAATAATCGGTCATTGATCTTTTGGGTGCTGCCAGCGAAATGTGGAGGTCGCTGTTAACAAGCACAGGCTTACGACTTTGAAGATAATCGTCTTCGGGTTTGATATTAAAGCCGATCAGGCTGGTATGCTTCAAGTGTTTTTCCCTGGCGATCTTTGGCTCAACTGAATAAGGTTCGCCCAGAGTTTTCACGATGGTAGGGGGATATACATGGTATACCAGGGAGTACAGGCTGGAAAAGCCTTCTGTAGAAACCAGCTCTTCGGCATACAGGCTGCCATCAGGCTTTCGAAACTGCGTATGCCGTTTAGGCGGAATTTGTCCGGATTTATGGTAAAAGGGCATTTTTTTTAGGTTGTTGTAAGGTTATAATGTTTAAAGGTTGTAAGGTTGAAATGGTTTTATAATCAACAACTTACGCGGAAATTTATATACTTAAAACGAAGGTGTGGCTGGAAAGGTTTTGAAAAATCGTTTTAAAGGTGATAACGTTTCAGCCTTACAACTTTCCAACTTTCCAACAAAAATTCTCCAACAAAAACTTAGTATTGCGCCAAAACAATTCTGGCAAGCACAGCATCCCTGAAAGAAGAAGCATCACTCATAGAAGTGAGGCCAAGGGAATAAAGAAAATGACACTGTATGTGCAACATGATTCTACAAAATTAGGCAATATTATTTTTAATATGCAAGAGCTTCGTCATTGTATAAGTTGAAAGGGATTGTTAATTTACCGCCACATCAATATCCCGGTTGACACCGGTACGACCACTATAAACAATTATAACCATCCCGATAGCTTTCGGTACAAGCAATACAACTAATAAGAATCAATACAACCAACACCAACCAACATGAAATTAGTTTCCTATAAAACCGAAGACCGCGAACACCTGGGTGTTTTCGCCAATGGTCATATTTACAATTTAAACTCCTGTCATAAGCTGCTCCCGAATAGCATGAATGAGTTTCTGTGGGGAGGGGAGGAATTAATGGAACGTGCACTGCGTGTAAATGAAGCTATTATCTCGGGAAAGATAGAAGCGAAAGAGGAGTTGTTCTTTGAGTTATTAGCACCAGTGCCTCATCCAACATCGTGCCGCGACGGCTATGCATTTCGGCAACACGTTGCTGCGGCGCGTCGCAACAGGAATGTTCCGATGATACCCGAATTCGACCAGTTCCCGATTTTTTATTTTACAAATCACAATGCCATACAGGGTATTGGCGAAATTGCCTGTATGCCCGACCATTTCCAAAAACTCGATTTTGAACTGGAGGTGGCCGTAGCACTCAATAAACGGGGCAGGAATATCCGTGCTTCTGAGGCTGACAGCTTTATCGCAGGTTATATGATCATGAATGACATGAGCGCCCGTACACTGCAGATGGAAGAGATGGTACTTAGTCTTGGTCCAGCAAAAGGTAAAGACTTTTCGACAGTTATCGGCCCATGGTTGGTGACGCCAGACGAACTGGAAAAATATAAGATCGCGCCCAAACCCGGGCATACAGGCAATGCTTACAATTTAAACATGAAATGCCATGTAAATGGTGTCGAAGTTTCTAACGGCAATATGGGCGATATGAACTGGACCTTCGCCGAGATCATTGAACGCTGTGCTTATGGCACAGATGTGCTTCCAGGCGATGTTATTGGCTCCGGCACTGTCGGCACTGGTTGCTTTTTGGAGTTGAACGGCACCGGCTTGTTGAATGACCCTAATTACCAGTCCCAATGGCTGCAACCTGATGATTTGGTGGAAATGGAAGTGACGGGGTTAGGCATTTTGAGCAATGTGATCACAAAGGAAGATTCGGATTTTTCTATTTTGAATTTGAAAAAAATTTAAACCTTTTGTCATTGCGAATCGCCAGGGGCGATGAAGCAATCGCAAGTAGACATAAGCGCCAATGCATGCCTCCTTGCGATTGCTTCGTTGCCGCCCAGCACCAACCGCCCGGCGCCTCGCAATGACATAATTCGATAGTAATGCTAACAATAAATACAGCTGATCTTTCCGCAATCGACCTGCAAAATTACCTGCAATACGCTATTGCGCCCCGGCCTATATGCTTTGCATCCACGGTTGATAAAGACGGCAATGTAAACCTGAGTCCGTTCAGTTTTTTTAATCTTTTCAGTACCAAGCCGCCGGTTTGTGTGTTTTCGCCGTCACGGCGGGTAAGAGATGGTTCGACCAAACATACACTAGAAAACATTCATGAGGTACCCGAGGTGGTGATCAACATTGTAACTTATGATATGGTTCAGCAAACGTCTCTGGCCAGTGTAGAATACCCGAAAGGCGTCAACGAGTTTATCAAATCGGGCTTTACACCTGTTGATTCCGACTTGGTAAGACCCCCACGGGTGGCCGAATCGCCGGTACAGTTTGAATGTGTAGTAAATAATGTGATCGCTTTAGGAACTGGTCCGGGGGCGGGAAATCTGGTGCTGGCCGAAATCAAATTGATGCATATCAGTGAAGCGATTTTGGATGAAAGCAGGCGCATCGATCAGCAAAAACTAGACCTGGTGGCAAGGCTGGGCGGCGACTGGTATGCCCGTGTTAATAGCGATAACCTGTTTAAGGTTGCCAAACCTAACCGGCATATAGGTATCGGTGTTGATGCGATCCCGTTTCATATTCGCAATTCTAAAGTATTAACTGGCAATAACCTGGGGCAATTAGGCAATGTCACTGCATTGCCTTCGGATGAAGAAGTAGACTCCTACGCACAGGAACCGGAAATAAAAGAGCTGTTAGATGCGACCATCGGCGACAGCCAAACCCGCGAGGTGCAATTGCATCTGAAGGCTAAAGCTTTGCTGGAAGAAGATAGGGTGGAGGAGGCCTGGAAAGTGTTGCTGGCTTGAAAATTGCTTTTCGGGCAAAGACGGGGCTAGTACTAAAAGGTGTTGCTTTTTGCTAAAGCATATCAAACTCCATTCCGCAATCGACACTCCGCCTTCCGCAATCCTATATGCCCAGCACCTGTTTCAACTTAACATAGCCAGTCTTGCTCACCGGTATTTTAGCGCCAGATTTCAGGATAGCGATATGGGCATCTTTTTCATAAGGATCGATGCGGGTAATGTTTTGAACCTTCAGGATGTAAGAACGATGTACGCGTACAAATTGTGAAGGATCGAGGGTTTGTTCGAAAAAACTCATCGTTTTGTTTTTCAGGAAAGAACCTTCTGAGGTATGTACGCTAACATAATCATCATCAGCTTCCAGGTATTCCACATCGTTTACCGGTATGATCTTAACCTTGGTGCCGGTTTTTACTACGATACGCTCATGCTGGGCAGGTGATTGCGATGCAGCTGCCAGCAAATTTTCGGTTTGTTTTGCGGGCTGAGCAGCCGGTGCCTGCGACAAAAACTTTTCTACAGCTTTATTGAAACGGTCTTTGGTAAAGGGTTTTAACAGATAATCGACCGCATGGGTCTCAAACGCTTTTATCGCATATTCGTCAAATGCCGTAGTAAAGATCACCGAAGGGGCGTTCTCCACCAGTTCAAGCATTTCAAAGCCGTTGATCTTTGGCATTTGTACGTCGAGGAACACAAGGTCGGGGTTGTGCAATTGTATAGCTTTCAGGCCTTCAAAACCATCGCCACATTCCTGTAATACTTCCAGCTGATCTTTAAAATCCTGCAGGTATTCCAATACAACCATCCGGGCGAGGGGTTCGTCGTCAATAACCAGTACGCGTTTCATAATTGTGGTATTTTTATAATGGTTGTAAAGATATTATCATCTGCGTAAGTTTCAACCAGGTCGGTGCGTGCAAATAATAAATAAAGTCGGCGTTGTACCCCACTTAGTCCAAAACCGGTGCCTTTACGTGGTCTTGCAGTTTTTGGATCATATGGATTTTGTATGGTGATAGTAAGGTAGCTATCTTCAATTTCTGACCGTATACTCACGGTCACGCTTTCCGTTGTATCGTACAGGCCAAATTTAATGGCATTTTCTACAATAGGTTGTAAGATCATTGGCGGCAGGATCGCCGAATCGCATTTATCATCACAGCTGATCTCAGTTTTCAAACGATGCCCAAAGCGAACTTTTTCAATATCAAGGTACAATTGTAAATGAGAGAGTTCATCGGTGAGCGTTACTTGCTGCTGGTCGTCTTTTTTCAACGTTCCGCGCAAAAAATCGGAAAGCTGATGGATCATTTTTCGGGCCTCATCGGGTTTAAAGCCTATCAGCGCATTGATAGAGTTTAAGCTATTGAACAGGAAGTGTGGCTGCAATTGCTGGCGCAGGTTATATAATTCTGCGTCTCGTGCCAATTTTTCGGCTTCTACTTTGCGCTTTTCATTTTCTTTCTGATCTAGTTGCGAATACCAGATCATGCTGATCAGAGCCATCCAGCCAATTGCCAGAAAATTAGTAAAAAAACGGATAGTGATGGATTTAATCAGGAAATTGGTATAGGCCGTATTGTTTACAACAAAGGGCAGCAGCCACCTTGCGCCAAATGTGGCTGCCGCCGTTAAAGCCAGACACCAGAACAACAGGTTGATATAGCTATCTTTTCCAGGCTGGTAATACCTGAGGTTGTTGTTAATAAGCCAGCAAGCCGCACCTAACAGTACGGTGCAAATCGAACCATCGAAAAAGGCAACATACCAGGCAAACTCAAAGCTATGCACCAGGTAGGTAATGAGCAGGCCCCAAACTATCCCACCAGAGATAAAAGCAATGCGAACTTTTGAGAATGTATTAGATAAATTGGCCAAAATTTGCTATTTCTTTATTGTGTTTGTTAGGGTCGATTTGTAGTAACAATCGCCAGAGGATTTCCTCTGATCGCCATTTTAGAGTGACAGCCAGGCTGAGGGCTAAACTGTCTGCCTCAAAAGGTTCTTATTTCGATACCAGCAAAAATAGAGACGCCCTCAAGTACCAGTATTTTGTTATTATCGCCAGCGCCGGTTTGCCTCAGGCGTTTATCATCAACCCCGGCAAAAACTGCAGAGAGGTTTGATATTACCTGCCAGTGTGGTGGTACAATGATCTTGGTGCCGCCAAATACCTGAGTGATATCAATAATTACCCGCCCATTGATATCAGCCTGTGTGAAGTCTATCTCGGCGCCCCCAAAGATGTTTGTAATATCGCCACCCCTGAAGTTTTTTGAAAGTATTGTTTTCTTAGCTCCGCCAAACACTGAGGTGCTATCTATAAAATCATCGGTAGAAAACTTTCCTGACCCCGGATTTATTGGAGGGATATTGCCTGCATCAGCCCCGGTTGCAGCAGCAGGGTCAGCAGGTGAATGATAACGCCAGTCCCACTTTTGTTCCCATTCCCTCGCAAATTTGTCGCGGTTAGTCGGGCTCTGATTACGACGTAAAATGATCCAAAGGCCTATCGCTATGATGATCACGGGGAATACGAAGTTATGCAGGTGGAGGTCAGGAAATGCCTCATTCAGCAGACCGAATAAACCGATGAAGACCAAAACTCCCCAAATAGGTTTTTGAAAATTGTGTTTGGTACCGGCGTAAATACCCCATATGAGTATCCAGGTGGGCCAGTTCCAGATCCAACCCGGGATATCTAAAAAGTCGAGTTGTTTTAATAGCAAAACGCCGCCAACAAACAGCAATATGATGCCGGCCAAAGCCTTACCGTTTGGTCTTGGCTTATTCTGTAAATTTATATTGTTTATATTATCGCTCATTGTCTTCTTTGTCGAAATTAAATCTTATTCAAAACTAAGGTAATATTAAAGGCGAACCTATCAAATATTGGCGATATTATATAAGAAGTCGGTAAGGGGGGAAGAATTGTCGGTGAAAGACTTTTGCAAGTAATTTCTAATTTAATTTTATTTTTGATCAACCCCTCGAATTATGAATACAGAAACCGAAAACCCCACTCAGGAGGACAATTCAATAGCTCCAAATAAAGTAAATGGTGATGAAAAGCCATTCTTTTCGATAGCAATTGCTTATAATATTCTAGGCTTAATAGTTGGGTTTTCCATTATATTTATCAGGGACGTTCGTACGGCTGCTATCTTCGGGATGGTTTACCCACTGCTAGCTATCATTGTGATCATATTCAGTAAGGGGAATATTAAATTTTTGAGCGAAACAAAGAAAAGCAAAAAATGGTTTACCATGTTTGGCTTTTTTTTACCAACCTTCACCCAATTATTAAATTCTTTAGGCAAATACGATTTATTGGATTATAAAAACGTTTGGCTCCCTTTTTTGATTGTGGCCGTGGTTGTTCTACTTATGCTAATATCTACAGGACTCAATTATGCCATCGGAGGTGTAATAGGCCAGATTATATTTATGTTTATCGCAAGCCTGATCTATGGTTTTGGGTTTGTAATTCAGGTAAATTGTGTTTTTGACCAATCACATCCAACTAAGGCCGATGGCGAGTTGACGGCCAAACATTCGCAATGGGGGCGAAGTTCTGAAAACTATTATTTTGCGGTTAATTTTGTCGTTGACGGGAAACAAATAACTAGAAGTCCCGAAGTGTCTAAATCAACTTACGACCAATATCAGCCCGGTAGTCATATCATTGTTAACATAAAAAAAGGGACGCTAAACATCCCCTGGTATTATATCACTAAATAACCTGATTGCCATTATCCGGCAATAGTCCTTTTCTCGCTATTTCTGACGATCATATATATCCCCACCAGTATGATAGCGCCAGGCCAGATATAATCACCCGCATTGATACCGGGCAATGCATCATCCAGCATATAAGCTGCCCCGATAACGATCCAGATCAACCATGATAAATTTTGAAAGTTGTGTTTAACACCCACGTACAATCCTATACCGATCAGTATCAAAGGCCAATTGAACAGCCAATCTGGAAATAAAACCAGATTTAACTGATCTACCAATAGCAGGGTACCGAATATGACGATAATTGCACCCGCTACCATCCTGCCATTATACTTGTTCTGAGTTTCTATAATAGTTTTCATCGCATTTAGTTTTAATTCTAAACCAAAGCTATAGCAGTAGAGAAGGTCGGCCAAGCAAATATTGGCGATGTATCAGTACTTGTCGGTAAGTAAAAAGAAAAGGTCGGCGAAATGGAGTAGAAAATTACCCCGGATCCATAATTCATAGTAGTTTTCCCAGTGACAACTAAGGATAGTTCCTGATAAAACACCCGCCCTAGTCGCTAAAGCCAATCCCCAATGCCCGATGACCAATGACGCGCAGCAAATGACTAAACCGGCTCTTGCTGACTCAGGCAATGGAAACTTCCCAAACCCCAGATGATGTCGGTTGAATCGATGCCAACAACTTTTCTGTCGGGGAAACATTGCTGGATGATATCAAGCGCCGTTTGATCTTTTTTACACCTGAATGTTGGTACGATCACTGCCGAATTAGCAATGTAAAAATTAGCATAGGAGGCCGGTAAGCGCTGCCCATCGTAAAAAACAGGGTTAGGCATTGGCAGTTCAACAATGTTCAGTGCCCCGCCATCGATCAGGCGCAATGTTTTTAGTGCCTGGAGATTTTCCTGAAGAATGTGGTAGTTTTCGTCTTCTTCATTTTCTTCAACAACAGTTATCACGGTATCACTGTTTACAAAGCGGGTTATATCATCAATATGCCCGTCGGTATCATCGCCAATGATACCTTCGCCCAACCATAAAACCTGTTCAACGCCGTAGTAGTTCTTCAAATAAGCTTCTATTTGTTGTTGATCGAGTTGCGGATTGCGGTTTTTATTCAGCAGGCAGGCAGTGGTTGTTAGTACAGTACCTTTGCCGTTAAACTCTACCGAGCCCCCCTCCATCACAATGCCGGGGTGAAAAACCGGTAAGCCAAAATGTTCGGCAATTTTGGTAGGAATAACATCATCCAGATCATATGGAGGATATTTGTTGCCCCAGGCATTATAGCCCCAATCAATTATCACCTTTTGATTGGTTTCGGGGTTGATCAAAAATGCCGGACCATGATCGCGGCACCAGGCATCGTTAGTTTCAAAGTTGAAGAATTCGATCTTGCTCAGATCGGCACCAACGGCTTCTAATTCGGCTACAGCAAAAGCTTTCAATTTTTCATCAGCCAGGTTGATACGCACCAGTTCACCCTCAGCCAGCACTTTGATGAATTCGCAATAAGGGCGATAGATGGTATCTATTTTCCCGGGCCACGAAGCTTCCTTATGCGGCCAGCTAAGCCAGGTGGCGGTGTGTGGTGCCCATTCGGCGGGGAAATGGAAGCCCGTTAAATTGTCCATAGTCGATGGTCGATGGTCCATAGCTGCTTATATTGAGTTTCTTAAGGCGGTTATCATTTTGATTAGTGCCTCATAATTGTCATAATGTTTTTTTGAATTCCGAACCACTTATAAATCCTCGCTTTTAACCTATAAATAAACAGGATACGACTTCGACTCCTGACCGAATTGAATAATTTAGAAAGGCTTTAAAAACTGCATTACTTTGACCGGTACACCCTTCCGCAATATTCAGTACCACCGAATCAGCAGCTCTTTTAATTTGAGAAGTTAATATATATAATTCGTCCTTTGGAAAATTCCTGGTTAAAATGTTAATCTCATCAGAAAGATCCAGTGCTTTTTGCCAAACCCGTAAATTTTCGAACTTAAAAGCCATGTTCACTATGGTCTATGGACAATCGACTATGGACTAAATAATTATTGTTCATCCAATAATCGTTTGGTTATAGGTTGATAGGAATCGATCCTTCTGTCGCGCAGAAAAGGCCAGTGGGTGCGGTAATAGTCAGTTTTTTGCAGGTCTATTTCTTGTACGATCACTTCTTCGGCAGTATGGGAAGCCTGATAAAGCACTGTGCCGAAAGGATTAGCGATAAATGATCCACCCCAGAACTTTAATTCAGCTTCCTGCCCCACGCGGTTTACACTCACTACGTGCACGCCATTAGCAACTGAGTGAGAGCGCTGTATAGTTTGCCATGCATTGTATTGTTCAATATTGGTGGCTTCATCCTGTGTTGTTGCCCAGCCAATAGCAGTTGGATAAAATAAAATCTCGGCTCCCATCAGTGCTGTTATCCTTGCTGCTTCAGGATACCATTGGTCCCAGCAGATCAGCACACCGAGGGTAGCATATTTAGTTTTGAAAATTTTATAGCCCAGATCACCGGGGGTGAAATAGAATTTTTCGTAGAAGCCCGGGTCATCCGGAATATGCATTTTACGGTATTTACCCAGATAGCTGCCGTCTGCATCAATTACTGCCGTAGTGTTATGATAAAGCCCCTGTGTACGTTTTTCAAATAAAGAGGCTACAATAACAATATTCAACTCTTTGGCTAAAGGCGATAATGCATCTGTTGATGGACCCGGTATGGCTTCGGCCAGGTTAAAATTGTTATAATCCTCTACATCGCAAAAATAAAGCGATGTAAAAAGTTCCTGTAAGCAAACTATCTGTGCGCCTTTTTCTGCTGCCTCACGAACTTTTGCAATCGCCTTTTCCAGGTTTTCCTGCTTATCAGCGGTACATGACATCTGAACCAAACCTACATTTACCTTTGCCATTCCATTAAATTTTGCGCAAATTTAAAATTTTAATGTTAACGCATTTGTCTATTTATTTAACAATTCGATTGCCTGTTTAAGTAATAGCATAAGGCATAAACACGTTTGATAGGCGGCAAAATCCAAAAAATCAATACTTTTGCAGCGAAAATGACGAAAATAGAAGATGTAGCTGAAGAGGCCGCTGAGGAAGCGGTTGAGCATAAAACCTGGAAGGGCACGCTTTGGGGCATTATCAAAATTATTTTGATTGTTGTTGTTACCGGCGGCTTACTCTACTATGTATTCAGTAAAGTGCCCTGGGCCAAAGTACAATTCAGGCTAACTCACGCTGATAGGGCCTGGCTTTTTGCAGCGGTTGGCTGTTATTTTATTTCGATGATCTTCTCTGCTTGGCGTTTGCTAAGCTTTTTCAATTCCATCGATCTTAAGTTAGATTATCGCTTTAATCTCCGTTTATATTTCCTTGGCATGTGCTATAATGTTTTGTTGCCCGGCGGGATCGGTGGCGATGGCTATAAGATTTATCTCTTGCACAAGCGATATAAACTTCCTACTAAAAAAGTATTCTGGGCAATTTTACTCGACAGGCTCAGTGGTTTTTGGGCAATCGGGTTGATCACTGTTGCGCTGATTATTTTGATCCCTAAAATCGACATCCATTTTGGTGTGCCAACCAGTATTTTTGTTTTGGGTACATTGATTTACTATTGGGTCCTGCAACGTTTTTTCAAAGAATATTCACGTAACTTTTTTGCCTCCCACGGTAAAGCGATTGCTGTACAAACCATGCAGGTGCTGGTTATAATATGTCTGCTTATTGCGCAGAGCGACTTTCATATTTTTACTACAAAAATTGCACCTTATTTATTGTCTTTCCTAACATCTTCATTGGCGGCTATCATTCCTTTTAGCCTCGGTGGGGGTGGAGTTCGCGATGCAATATTTGTCAATGTGTCGGGGTTTTTTAACCTGAAGCCCGATATGGCCGTTTATTTAAGTTTCGGATTTTACCTGATCTCAATTATCGTGGCACTGCTTGGTTTATACTATGTGATAAGGCCAAAGCGGATGGAAAAAGGATTGCCCCCTATAAATCAATAAAAAATCCCTGCTAATTTCTAAAGGCTAAGCGGTTGGCCAGGTAAACCAGGTCGTCTAATTCTGCAGGTTTGGCAATTACCGCATCAGCATGGGTATTAACTACTTTTGACGCATCAAGGTTGGGGGCATATATAATAACCGGGATAGGATTGGATAGTTCGTTTGATTTAAGGGCTGCGGGCAGATCATTTCCCTTAACTAAAGATGTTTGCCCGATAATGATCACATGAGGCTTGATGGTAAGAATTTCATCAACAGAAATTTGTTTATCCTCCCGCAAAATTTCAAAGCCATTGTTCTCCAGCACAAATGCGATCATTTCGCGGATGTCAGTATCTTCCTCAATCAATATTAATTTTTTCATGTTTTTATTTTTACGAAAAGCAGCCTTTTTCATTTCCGGGAATTCGCCGGCATTGACCCTGCTTTATCTTCAACCAACAGGCACGAAGTTAGGGATAGCAATTTATGAAACAAATTACTTTGCCTTCAACTTCAGCAAGCATTTATCTACCTTTATATTCTCTTGATAAACCGACCGGACGAATGAGTTATTTTAATGATTTTAATAATCCGCAAGTTGCAGCTTTGCCGGCCCATCTAAAACAGTTTATAGTAGACCAGCATTACGAACATTATACGCCTGTAGATCATGCCGTATGGCGCTATGTGATGCGGCAAAATTACAGTTACCTTAAAGACGTTGCCTATTATCCGTATATTCCGGGTTTGTTAAAAGCCGGGCTAACTATTGAAAAAATACCCAGTTTGCAGGAGATGAATGATGCCCTGGGAAAAATTGGCTGGGGTGCAGTTACGGTCGACGGCTTTATTCCGCCTGCGGCATTTATGGAGTATCAGTCATACCGGGTTTTAGTAATTGCGGCAGACATCCGTCAATTGAAGCATATTGAATACACACCAGCGCCCGACATCATCCATGAGTCGGCCGGCCATGCTCCGATCATAGCCGACAAAGATTACAACAGTTACCTGAGTTATTTCGGCTCAATTGGCGCCAAAGCTATGTTTTCTGCTCAGGATTTTGATTTATATGATGCGATCCGCTCTTTATCCATTTTAAAAGAAATGCCTGATGCTGATCCGGATGAAATTCAAAAAGCGGCCGAATTAGTGGAATACCGGCAACAAAACATGGGCGAGCCCTCCGAAATGGCACTCCTGAGTCGGCTTCATTGGTGGACAGTTGAGTATGGTTTGATCGGCACCCTCGAAAATCCTAAAATATATGGTGCAGGATTGCTTTCTTCGATCGGGGAGAGTGTTACCTGCATGCAAACTGAGGTTCAGAAACTCTGGTACGCCCTTGATGCCGTTAACTATCCTTATGACATCACCAAGCCTCAACCGCAATTGTTTGTAACTCCAACCTTCCAAAACCTGGTTGATGTACTGGAAGAATTTGCAAATGGGATGGCATTCAGGGTAGGAGGAGCCTTTGGTTTACAGAAGGCAGTAGAAAGTAAATATCCCTGTACAGCAGTATACAGTTCCGGCCTGCAGGTTTCCGGCATTATAAGCAACTTTACCGTTGCAGAAGGGAAGGTATCCTATCTGCAAACATCGGGGCCCACAACGCTTTCGTACGGCAATAAAGTATTAAATGGACATGGAAGGGATTATCATAAGGAAGGGTTTAGCTCGGCAGTTGGCAAGCTGAAAGAAACAAATACTCCTTTAGAGCATATGTCACTTGCCGAACTATCGGCTATCGGCATCGAAAAGGGCAAAAAAGCGTTAATTGAATTTGATAGCGGGATAAAAGTAAATGGTTTGGTAAGCGATATTCTTATGCGGGTAGGCAGGGTACTGATCATTTCTTTTACGGATTGCACCGTACAAGATCACCATGCAAAAATCCTGTTAGAGCCCTCATGGGGCGTATATGATATGGCTATCGGCGAAAAAATAGTTTCAGTTTTTTGCGGCGCTGCCGATAAAGGCGCATTTGAAGAGATACCGCCAATTTCTAATACCGGCACTCATCATACGCAATATGATCCAAATACGCTGGCTTTGCATGAACTTTACCAGCAGGTGCGAAACAGGCGCTACGGTATAGGTGATCAGGATTTGTTAGGCAACGTATGGGATCAGCTTGAAAAAAATCATGCTGATGACTGGCTTTGTGCTTTAGAAATACTGGAAATTCTTGACCACGAGGATATAGAACATGAGCTGGCTCTGGGTATTAGAAATTTCCTCGAAAATAAAGCAGCTACTGAACCGGTGCTTAATAAACTGATCAAAGATGGGTTTTATCTTATCCATCATCCTGTAGAACAAAAGCTGGTGGTTTAAGATTTTTAATAACTTAGCTCCTTATGAATATCATCATTACAGGAGCAAGCAGCGGAGTTGGATTTGAAGCTGTATTGGAACTTATTTTGACCGGCAAGCACAAAGTGATAGCCCTGGCCAGGTCAGAAGATAAGTTAGGAAGGTTATTAGAAATTGCCCGGGGGCTAAATCCTGATTGCACTTTGTATCCCATTGCTTTTGATGTTGTGCATGATGATTATGCAGACTTGCTTCAATTTATTGAAACCAGGTTTGATAACAGGGTGAATATATTGATCAACAACGCCGGTGCTCTTGTCAATAAACCATTTGCCGAATTAGGGGAAAGCGATTTTGTTGAAATGCTGCAAAGTAATTTTATCGGACATGTGCGCATTACCCAAAGTTTACTGCCCATAATGGGCCCCGATTCACATATTGTAAATATTGGCAGTATGGGTGCTTTTCAGGGAAGTGCTAAGTTCGCCGGACTATCGGCTTACTCAGCCAGCAAAGCTGCATTACATACTTTAACTGAATGTTTGGCCTTAGAATTAACCGAAAGGCAAATAAAAGTTAACTGCCTGGCTTTGGGCTCGGCGCAGACTGAGATGCTCGAAAAAGCATTCCCGGGTTATCAGTCGCCTGTTATGGCCTTTGAAATGGGTAAGTATATTGCTGATTTTGCATTAACCGGGCATAAGTTTTTTAACGGTAAGATCATTCCGGTGGCGCTATCAACTCCCTGATACAATTAGCCGCTGGTTTCATAATAAGCAATTTTTAATTGTATATTTACTTACAACTGTGCGCTATTTATGGATCAACGTCTTGCTTTTTTATATGATCATTCCAATGATCTTTTTTGTGTGACCAATAGTGCCGGGAATATTATTTCAACCAACGCTTCATGGCGATATTTCACCGGATTGACAGCGGTTGAAAGTCAGCAAAAAACCCTATTTGAACTTACTCATCCCGACGATAGATTTCGTGTCAACGAACTTTACAACAGCATCATTCAATTGAAAAATACCGAGGGCTTCGCTGTAAGAATAAAAACCCTGAATAATACTTTTCTGGCAATTAACTGGTCCTTCAGTTATGACAATAACGAACAACTTTTGTATGCCAGCGGCGTCTATACTGCCGAAAATCTGAATATCCGTAATGCACAAAACATTTCAGATAAAGTGCAGCACGTTTTGGCAAGTCTTACGGAGGGTTTTTTTATGCTCGACCATCACTGGCGGATAAATGCTTTTAATCCGGCATTCCAAAAAATGCTGCGTTTGCCCGAAAGTGAACTTTACGGTGCAGATTTCAGGCAATTGGATGCTATGGCGGTTGAGCAAGAGATTTTATCTGCCTTTGAAAGTGTTTTTCATGATCAAACTGCCCGGACACTGCAATACTACGACAAGAATTGCAAGGGCTGGCTGCGTT
>CAISPD010000222.1 GCA_903887275.1 uncultured Mucilaginibacter sp. | reverse complement strand
TAAAATTTGTTAAAATTTGTTAAAAATGGATTACTATTTTGTTGATGTGGTATTAAATAGAAACAATTAAAACTAAACATCATGAGAACAAAATTTTTAATTCCGATTGCGGCAGGATTCATTTTTCTTGCAGCTTGCAAAGGTAAAACAAGCGCCGACTACGAGTTTATTAGAAACAGTAAATCTTCCGGTAGTTCTGCAGATTCAACAGCTTCCAGATCAGATACGGCCAGAATAGTGCCGAAGCTGGTAAAAACTGCCGATATCAATTTCAAAGTAAAGGATGTACAAAAAACAGGAGAGGAAATTGCATCGATGGTTTCGGGTTACAAAGGTATGGTGATGCATCACCGGGTACAATCTGGAACCGTGGCGAGCCGCGACGTGCATATTAGCAATGATTCGATCATGCGTATATCAGCATTCAATACTAATGGCGAAATGGTTGTTAGAATCCCTTCTGCTAGTTTGGAAGAATTTATGACAAAGGTGGGCCGCCTGGGAATTTATATTAATAACAGCCAGATGGATATTGATGATCGCTCGCTCGACTATTTATCGGCACAACTTAAGCTGATAGACCGGCAGGAGCTTGTAGCCCAGCAGAAAGCAGGAAAGATCAAGATAAAGAATCCTGCCGATGTTTTGTTGCTGAAGGATGATATGGTGGATCAAAAGATTCAAAATTTGAGAACTGACCAGGCTGTAAGGTACAGTGTGATCAACCTGAGTTTTTACCAGACTAATGCAATCATTAAAGAAATTATACCCAATGATGACCCCTCAGCCTACAATATTCCATTCTTTCAGCGTTTAGCATTGGCACTGGTAAGTGGCTGGTCTATCTTTGTTGACCTGTTTATGGGGGTGATGAATTTGTGGGTATTCATTGTTTTCGGCTTAGGGATATGGTGGGCGATCGCCACTTACAAAAGGCGCAACTTTACTTCAAAAGTTCCGGTATCATAAATTGTAAAAAGTATTTATCAAATTCGATAAACATTCCTATTTTTGTCAAAAATCCTCAATTCGCATAAAGATGAATAAGACAGAAGAAGCAAACGACGAACGTCACTACATCCTAATCGTTATAGCTATAGTAATAGGCTTGTTTGGTGTATATTTTCGCTTCCTAGCGCCCGAAAATACTACCCACGTTTCTATGTATAACTGGGTAGCCAATATCTTTTTCATATTAGGTATCGGCATTGCCCTGAAAGGCGTATTTGCAATTTTGAAATAGTTTACAAAAAATCATTATAGATCAATAGCGTATCAGTAATACTGGTACGCTATTTTTTTTGACAAGATTTTTGGATTTTATTAATTGCAATAATAAACTAATACCCAATACCCAATGCCCCATTAGGGTCTATACTTTGATTCTGTTAGTATTTTTTCCGCATCACGGTCTTTCATTAATTCTGGTAGGGTAACTTCCGGATGTCTTTCCATATAATGGCGAACAATTTGCCATCCGGTCCAAACTGCCAGGCGAGGCGATGAATCGTTCTTATCGCCCATACCCGGAGTAAATGGCGATTCGCCAAGGTATTTTTGAATTTTATCGTAATCGGTTTCGTAAAGCAGTTTTTCGTCGATGAAATAGCCCCATATTTCAGAACGCATATCATTACACCATTTCAATTGTTTGCCGGTATAACCAATTTTCAGGGTATCATCCATGTTAGGTAATATCTTATCCATGAAGTACATGATCCTTCCGTTATAGATCATTCTGGACAGCATTGTTTTGTCATCCAAATTGGTTTCAGGAAACATATCCTCGCGTGCAATTGTTTCAATGAGCCTTGGTGTTATATGCTTTGGGGTGAACCTGCGCGAAATATATTTTGGATTTACTTCCCGTATAGCCGGCGCGTTATAAAACTTTGAATCGGCTCCTAAAAACATATCCAGGCTAATGCCCACATAGCCATCGCCAATTGGTGTCTGAACACCGAAGCCCGATATATAAGCGTATACTTTTGGTAATTCCTTTTGCGGGTAATAGTATTTAATGTGCCTGAATGCATCGGTCAGCTGCTCGTTCTGCTTATCTACATTTGGATATATAGAATCAACTTCATGCTTAACATCATTATAAGGTTGATTAGCTAAAACCTCACCAAAGGTTTGCAGGTACCCGGTGTCGCGCAAGCTTCCAACCTGAATGATCTTTTCCATGAAATCCCGGTAGAAAGGCCCGTACTTTTTTTGCAGGTCAGCAGCTATCTTTTCACGGTTTTGCTGACGCATGGCCTCCACATCTTTGTCAAACCGGGAAATTGTCACATTAACATCAATATTGCTTACGTCTACATCTTTACCATGCCGGCACGACGTTAATAGCGTAGTCGTCAGAAAAATTAGGTAAATTTGTTTTAGTCTGTAGGAATTAACGATCATTTTTATTCTTTTAGCAAAAATATATTTTTAAGTCACAACGCCGCAACCAAATTCACGTTAACTGATATATGAAGATCGCACTTGCACAGCTTAACTATCACGTTGGTAATTTTGAATCGAATACAGCAAAAATTATCGATCATATTCATCAGGCCGAAAAACTGGGCGCTGACCTGATCGTATTTGCTGAATTATGTGTATGTGGTTATCCTTCCCGTGATTTTCTCGAATTTAATGAATATATCAGCCTTTGTGAAGATGCCGCGCAAAAAATAGCAGCCGAATGCCGGCAAATAGCCTGTATCATTGGGTTGCCCACTGTAAATACCAATCCCGAGGGTAAAGATCTTAATAATTCGGCCTATTTTATCGAGCAGGGTCAGGTCAAAGCGATCGTGAACAAGGCTTTGCTGCCCAACTACGATATCTTCGACGAGTATCGTTATTTCGAGCCATCCACAACATTCAAATGTATTGATTTTAAGGGCTACCGCATTGCATTGACCATTTGCGAAGACCTGTGGAATACCATTGAAAATCCATTGTACATAACCCGGCCAATGGATATGCTGATCACAGAACAGCCGGATGTAATGATCAATATTGCTGCATCGCCCTTTGCTTATAATCACGATGAAGAACGCATAAATATTTTAAAAGATAATGCCAGTCGCTATCAGCTGCCATTATTTTATGTAAATCACGTTGGTGCGCAAACGGAGTTGATCTTTGATGGAGGCTCGTTGGTATTTGACCGAAATGGAGCATTGATCGATGAACTGCCTTATTTTGCCGAAAGTGTCAGCTATTATCAACTTGATAAGCAGTCGGCAGTGGTGCCGATGCAGCCGGTAACAACCCGCACAAAAAAAGATAGCGATATTGCACAGATCCATCAGGCACTGATCCTTGGTATCCGCGACTATTTCAACAAGTCTGGTTTTAAAACAGCAACCCTGGGTTTATCGGGCGGGATAGATTCAGCCGTGGTTTGTGCCCTTGCAGCCGAAGCTCTGGGACCTGAAAATGTGATGGCTGTTCTTTTGCCTTCACGTTTTTCAAGCGATCATTCGATCAAGGATGCTGAAGATCTTGTTAAAAATTTGGACTGCAAAAGTGAGCTTGTTCCTATCAGCGGTATTACCGAAGCTTTTGAAAACACCCTGAAGCCTCAGTTCAATAATTTGCCATTTAATATTGCCGAAGAAAACATTCAATCGCGCAGCCGGGCAGTGGTACTGATGGCACTTTGTAATAAATTTGGCTATATATTACTTAATACATCTAACAAGAGCGAAGCAGCAGTAGGTTATGGAACGCTTTACGGCGACATGTGTGGCGGAATATCAGTTATTGGTGACGTGTATAAAACTCAGGTTTTTGAACTGGCAAAGTACCTCAACCGCGATCGCGAGATCATTCCTATAAATACGATCATTAAACCGCCTTCGGCAGAATTGCGTCCCAACCAAAAAGATACCGACTCGCTGCCTGAGTATGATATTCTCGACCCAATTTTGGCGCAATATATTGAATACCGCTGTTCACCAGCCGAAATTATTAAAATGGGATATGATGGTGATACCGTACGCCGCGTTTTGCGACTGGTAAATTTGGCTGAACACAAGCGTTACCAGACGCCGCCTATACTAAGAGTATCGCCTAAAGCGTTTGGTATGGGTCGCAGAATGCCTATTGTTGGTAAATATTTGTCATAAAATTAACAAGTGGCTTAAACCTTTTTGAAATAACATGTCTAAGAGGATATATAAAGGGGAATTTACTATGAAAACTATTCTAAGCCTTGTGTCTGCAGCATTGCTTGTTGCGGGCATTTCGTCCTGCAGAAGTTATGATTATTATACTGCAGGGCTCAATAAGACCAATATGAGCCAATATCGGTCGTTTGCCTGGTTACCCCAGCAAGCAAACAAGAAAACAAATTTAAGTATTACAGCCGACCTGAAAGTTAAAGACGCGGCAGTGGCCTCATTAAGTTCAAAGGGTTTGCAACTGAAACCCAACAACCCCGATTTGCTGGTAAGCTATACCGCTACCGTTGGTCAGGGTTCAAAAACAGTATACTCACCTACGTACTATTCTACTGGTTTTAGCCCTGGTTGGGGTTATGGCTGGGGTTACGGCTGGGGATATCGTCCTTACTACGCCATTGGCGCACCTTACATTTATTATGGTGGAGAAACTGCCGTAGGAAAAGAACATTATAAAGAAGGAACCGTTATTATTGACCTGATTGATAGCCATACGCATAAAATAGTTTGGCGTGGTTTTGGTGTAGGCGAGGCCCACAAAAACGTTCAAAAAGATATTGATGATCTGCCTAAAGTAGTAAGTGGTATTATCAGCCAGTTGCGACTTGAGCCAACTTCAAGATCATAAAATATTCTTTACCTGAAAAAAATTGAAAATCCTCACTGAGTTTATTCAGCGAGGATTTTTTTTGCCTTTAACTTATAGTTTGACAAATTTGGTTTGCCCTACAAGGCTGTTGTCTTTGGTGCTGATCACCTGAATCATATAAGTGCCAGTTACCAGATCGCTTATATTCCCTTGCCAGTTTGATTGCACCGACTGGATCTCGCGTACCATCAACCCCGAACTGTTTGATATCCTGATCTTATAATCAGGAGTTTTCGCGATAGCGTTTTGGGCTATGGTCAGAGTAACCACACTTTTAGCTGGGTTAGGGTAGATATGAATATTAGAGCTCGCAAGATTATTTGTTTGGTTGGTGTATTGAATAGTTACCAATGGCGAATAGCTGATAACGTTATTGATATCTTGTTGCCTTAACCTGTAAATATTTACACCCGAGCCCGGGGCCTTGTCAACCAGGCCATAACTGCCCGATCCATTGCCCTGTTTTCCGCCAACTACTTCAAAAGTTAAACCATTGTCGGTACTGCGTTCAACAGTAAATGTGGTATAATTTTCTTCGTTTGTAGTATGCCAGTTCAATTGTACTTGCTTGGTGGGTTGGGCTGGTACTCTTTCGCCTGTAAAATTTACCAGTTTGTAGGCATATGTAGCGTCCTGTCCTATCGAAAGCATGAAGCGATCAGGGCCGAAAGTTGTACTATCTTTTTTGTTGATATTGAAATTATAGGTTTGCACGGTCCGAAAGTTTACAGAGTCTTTGGTAAAGTTGTCAACTAACCAGATTCGGTAGATTTTCGGAATACCAACCAGATTCTTCAATTTTATCTGATAACTGCCATCAGCAGTTGCATTTACTTTAAGCGCAATTTTTTCCCATGTTTTAGGAAAAGGCTGAGAATTGATGGCCAAAGCAACTTTGTCGCTGGTAAGACTAGAAATACTTACCGAGCCCATACCCGGATTGTATAATGCTTCAGTTTGAGGGGTATAGGTAGTACTGGCATCACCCTTAAGGTGAATAATAGCGTCATCAGTATTGATCGAGTCTTTGGCCAGCATCAGGTGTATGTATTGCTGGTTTACAATTTGTTTCGGTAATCCCATCAATAAACTAGGGCCTGTAAGTTGGGTGTTAACTTTTGCCGATTCATTAAAAATCAGCTTTGCGGCAGCAGAGGTAGCCACTACAAAAAATCCTTGTCCGCTGGGCAATATATTGGTTGTATTATGCGTGCCTACACCGCCGGTGCCGGCAACGTATGCGCCGTAATTTCTGCTTACTGGGTCAAATACATAAATAGTACTTCCCACATTTGTGCCATAAATGCCTGAACTGGCAGAAAGGCTGTTCAGCAGGTCCCAATTAATGGAGCTTGCATATGGGTTTCCTACCAAATTATATCCACGAACCAAGGCATTTCCCGCAGTGATTGAATAACCCAAATTAGCACTCGCTGGAGTATACCAATCATGAACAGTGATGGAGCCCTGGTTCAAAGTTCCGGTTTCGGTAAGTGTAACGCTTTCTGCAACAGTACCGGGTTTGTATTTATTGGCTAGGTTAGTTGTTCTGTCACCTCTGAAAAATACAAGGAAGCCGTTTCCTGCCAATGGGTTATAATTGGTAGCTATGCCGTCTGTATAGATATTGTAACTCGGGCTATTATTAATTGCAGTAACCTCGCTGAAATTTCCCAGCGTGAATGCAACGTTTGAGAACGCCTGATTCTCGCGGTACATATATAAACTTGGATTGCCGGTTTTATCAAAGCCACCGCCTGCTGCACCGGTTAAAAGTATAGACGAATGTATATAGTCGAAATTAAATACCGGATTCGAACCTACCGTGGCAATATTTACTGACGAGCTAAGTAAACGGTAACCTCTATAAGTTGCGCTGCCACCTGTAATGTAACGCTGTACATTTACAAATCCGGTAATTGTTGAGGTGCCGGATAGAGCTGCCACAGTTGCAGATCCTGTTGCATCTGATTTTAAGGTTAAATAGGGAACTGTAGCAGAGCCTGCCACCAGGTTAGCCGGACTAGTTACTGTAAGTACGCCGGTGCTTGAAACAGCAAAATTTCCGGTACCTGCACTCATTGTAGCAGTACCGCTGCCATTAAAAGTAACATTTTTAAATGTTGTACCTGAAGCGCTGTTGTCGGATAGTGTTTGTGCTGCACCTGAGAAAAAGACCGTGCCTGCGCCGGCTGTAAATACATTGCTATTGGTATAATTGCCATTGAGGGTTAAACTTCCTGAGCCACAAGTATAAGTACCTGCTGTATTTTGAAACGCACCGGTAACGGTTATGGCTCCCGAACCACCATTAATAGCTCCGCCGTTTAGCTGTAAAGCACCGCCAACAGCAAGTGTTCCTGAACCGAGGGTGATGGTTCCTGAAGTGTTTTGTAATGCACCTGATACGGTAATGCTGCCCGAGCCCTGAGTAATATTGGTTGAGTTTACGATCTGCCCAAATACCGTTATTGTTGGATTATTGGTATTTAAATTAACTGCTCCCGTACCCGCAGTTGTCCAGGTGCCACCAACGGTGAACGAGCCACCGGTTACAGTTTTGCTGCTTGCGCCTGCGAAATTCAAATTGGCATAATTATAATTATTAATACCAATACCAGTTGTGCCGGTTGCGTAAACAGTTTGCGTACCCGAGGCAGCATCATATATAACTGTACCGTGACCAACAATTCCGCTTCCGTTTGCTGCTCCTCCATTGTTGGTAAAATCGACGGTAAAACCTGAAGGGATGGGTGTTAGTACCGGATTAATGTTTTGTAGTTCAAGCGTAGTAGTTGCGGGCTGGGTGTCGGCCTGGAACAGACCATAGCCCGGGAAGTTTGGGTCGCCTACACCACCATAAAGCGGATTACTGGATGTAGCAGTAACAATTTGACCGATAAGGGTCAATTGATTAGCATCCAGCGAGAAGTACGGGTAAGCGATACCGTTCCCCGCGCTGTTACCCACAGCGTTCAATGTGATGTTACCGTTTACCTTAAGCAGGCTAACCTGCGAACTGATATTGGTTACAATCCCGGTGCTTGCACTTGGAGCTGTATTATCGCCAACTGTTATACTGCCACAGGTAATAGTCCCTGTGCCGGCCAGCACAGTGTACTGGTAAAAATTCGGATCGTTGTTTTGAGTGATATTTCCGGATACCGTTAATGTGCCATTTACGGTAAGCGTAAAATTATCGTAGGTGCCAAATATAATGGAGGCACATGTTTCGGCATCCGTAACAGTTGGGTTGAATGTAAAGGGAAGCACACCGATACGAACGATATCGGCAGCGCCGGGTATGGTTACAGCGGCTACTCCTGCAACCTGCCAGTTTAATTTGTTATTCCAGTCGTAAACGCCGGCAGTAGCAGTTGTGCCTACCCAATCATAGGTTGCCGCGAATCCCCTCTGGGTTGTAATGACCAGGATGGCGGCAATTATTACGATTTTACTTATGATCGTTTTCACGGTAAATTTTCAGCACTTTTAGGCTTTCTTTTACGGTGAAATTGCGATTAAGTTTAGACAGAACTGCCTGATTTTATAGCAGTTACGTTAAATAAGCCTTTGTATTAGCTTGATTTACAGCTGGATATGAAATTTTAAAAAAAAATATGTCTTTTGTCAGATTTTTTAGCCGGTTTATAGAAACCACCTTCAACCGAAATATTGCGTTTTTGAAGGCTTTGGCCTACAATTTTACAAACTTGCCCTGACCTACCAGGCTGGCAGTGCTTGCACTTATTACCTGTACCACATAGGTGCCTGGCTGCAGACTGCTGATGTTACCCTCCCATGTAGGTAAAGTTGAGCTCATTTGCCTGATGATGATACCTGAACTGTTCAGAAAACGAATATTATAGGACGACAAATTGTTGACCGGAGGCGTAACCAGACTTAAACTAAGTGTATTAACAGCCGGGTTTGGATATAGCGAAAGGTTATTTGCAATATTATTACTCAGATCAGCATAAGCGATCGTTACGATATTTGAATACCTGATCGTATTGTTAACGTCTTCCTGTTTCAGACGATACAAATTATTACCAATAACCGGACTTTGATCCTGTATGCTGTACTGTCCGCTTCCGGTAGCTGGTACGGCGTTTAGTACCGAATAAGTTTTACCGCCGTCAATGCTGCGTTCAACAGTGAAATTTGTATAATTTCCTTCGTTTTGAGTATTCCAGGCAACTTGTACCTGACGTGTTCCCGGTACTTTTTTTGCCGTGAAATTCAGCAACTGTAAGGCATAAGCCGGGTTTTGCCTGATAACGAGCGTAAAACGATTGGCACCAAAGCTGGCGGTATCGGCTTTGTCGATATTAAATGCGTAGGATTTATACTGGCGAAGGTCGAGCGAATCTTTTTTGTACTTGTCTATCAGCCAGATATCATAGAGTTTAGGCACAGCAACCAGATCATTAAGGGAAAGATTATAAATGCCGCTTGTGTTTGCACTTACGTTTAAAGCAACGGTTTCTGCCTGTTGATGTGGTAATGGAATTACGTCAATCGCCAGGTTAACTTTGTCATTGGATAAACCGGATAAGCTAACTGAGCCATAGCCACCTTTGTAGGGTGCATCCAGATTTTCGATATATTTTGTGCTTCCATTACTGTTAAAACGTACTACGGTTTCGTCTGTATTAATGGAATCTTTAGCCAGTTTTAGTTTAAGGTACTGCAATTGTGCAACGTTGGCTGGTGTGCCCATCAATAAACTAGCCCCGGTAACCTGGGTGGATGTTTTAGCTGATTCGTTAAAAATTAATTGTGCACCCGCACCGGAAGCAATCACAAAAAATCCCTGACCGCTGGCTATAATGTTTGTAGCATTATTGGTTCCACCTGCGCCGCCGTTGCCGGCAATGTATGCACCGTAGTTATGACTGATAGGGTCAAGTACGTAGATGGTTGTACCCACAGCGCTGCCATATATACCTGTAGTAGTTACGCCTGTTTGAAAGGTATCCCAGTTTATTGAACTTGGGTAAGGATTACCTACCAGGTTAAAGCCTCTGACAGCAACTGGCGATGCGGGGGTATAACTTAGCGATGAAGACGCTGGTGTGAACCAATCTTTCACTGTAATTTGTCCTGCATTTAAGCTACCGGTTGCAGTTAAGGTAACACTCTGAGGCACATAACTGGTTAATGTTTCCTGTGCGTAGGTGTTTGATGCCCGGTTTCCACGGAAGAAGCACAAATAACCGTTGCCTGCCGGAATACTAAAACCAGATCCATCAACATCAATGGTATAGCTTGGTGAAGCGTTAATATTATTGATTCCCCTGAAATTACTTCCGGTAAATGTGGTATAGGTAGGCGTAAGATTTTCCCTGTACAGATATATGGTTGGATTAACTGCGGCAACGTTATCAAAACCTCCTGCTGTACTCGTACTGGTTAAATACATGGAATTTTTGAGGTAGTTGATGCTGTAAACATTGTTACTGCTTACGGTGCTTGCATAAACCGGCGACGAAAACAGTCGATATCCGCGATAGGTTAATGAGCCGCCAGTTACAAAGCGTTGCACAGATATGGTTCCGGTGACACTTGAAGTAGAAGGTATAGCAGCAAATGAAGAGGTTCCGTTGGCATCGGACCCTAAAGTAAGTGTACCTGAATTAACGATCTGCGAACTCGCGGCAAGGCTGATAATAGCATTGGACGAAAAAGTAAGCGCACCTCCTGAAGTCACAAATGATCCGCCGGTAGCGCTGATCGTACCCGGACCCTTGATAGTGGCATTGGTCGCGGTATTGACCCCAAATCCATTTGAAACGGTAAGTGTTACACCGCTATTTATGGTTAATACAGGTGTGTTATTGCTGCCAAATACTAAAGACTTAACCGTGGTATTGCCCGCCAAAGTTGGCTGCGCTGCGGCACCTGTGTAAGCAACAACACCAATTTGTACAGTTTCGGTATTGAGCGGCGCATGTCCCAGGCTCCAGTTAGTGCCAGTGTTCCAGGTAGAGTTGGTTGTCCCCCGCCAGCTATTTAGTGTTGGGTTGGTACACGATAAAGTAACGGTTGTACTTGAGCTTCCCGTCAAATTATAGGCGGTTATCGTAAATACGGTTGATCCGAAAGTGCCAGTTGGTGTCCCGCTGATAATACCCGTAGTTGCGTCGAAACTTAAACCCGCTGGTAAAGCTGTAGGGCTGATGGCATAACCCGTCAGGTACATTTTACGAATATTATTGCCACCCCCATCAATAATATATGCTACATTATTTGCATCAATATAAAGATCAACAGGGTTGCTGAATGAGGCGGCTGTGAGTGTTCCATCGGTATTGCCGGTGGTGCCTGCCGCACTGCCTGCCAAAAGGCTCACAACGGCTCCGGTTGTCATTAATCGGATCTCGTTATTTGCATAATCGGCCACATAAAAATTTCCCGCTGCATCCGTGGCCAATCCGGTAGGTGTGTTGAATCGGGCGGCTGTGCCTGTACCGTTTGTTAAACCTGTAGCTGCCGTAGTACTGCCTGCAAATAATACAACAGCACCTGCTGAAGTTATTTCGCGGATCTCGTTATTTGCATAATCGGCAACAAATACGTTGCCTGTAGCATCAACCTCAACGTCGATAGGCTGATTGAAGGTGGCAAGTAGTTTATTGGCATTATTCGCCCTGCCCGCCGTACCGGTTCCTGCATAAACACTTCTTACACCTGCAGAAGTTACTTTACTGATCAGATTTCCGTTTTGTTCAGAAACAAACAAATTGCCTGAACCATCAAACGCTATACCGGCAGGACCGTTAAATCCGGTTGCAAATGTTGTAACGACAGCTCCGGGAGTTATTTTCCTTATCGAATTATTGCTGAAATCGGCCACATAAAGATTGCCTGAAGCATCAATGGCCATACCTTCAGGAGCATTGAATGTGGCTGCAGTACCTGTACCATTGGCGGAGCCTGCAGTTCCAGCAAGGCTACCGGCAAAGGTAGTCACAACACCGGCCGGGGTGATTTTCCTGATGGCGTTATTGTTAGCATCCGATACATAAATATTTCCGGCAGCATCGCCTGTTACGTTCAATGGGAAATTAAACCTGGCTGCTGTCCCCGTAGCATTGGTATAACCAGAAGTTCCGGCAGTGCTACCTGCAATAGTTGTTACCTGCCCATAAGCATTTGCAGGTACTGCGCCTCCGGTATTGGTGGGTGCGACTGAAAACGGTGTGCCTACCAGCAACGCGCTGGTTGAGGGACTATAGGAGATGTTTGGTGCCTGTGCCCGCGCACAATCAGCTAAAAACAGGATACCCGGAAATAAACCTAAATACAATAATATTCTTTTCAACACAGCACAATTTACGCTATTTGGGACCGAAGGTAATAAAACTTCCCCGAATGTTTTGGGGTTTAAGTGGTTGATAATTACCGGGTAAGAGCGTTTTAGGTTGCTTAAAAAGAAACATATTTCTCTTGGATTAAATATTTAAAAAAAATGACTTGTATAATTGCGGTTTATGCAGCCAAATTAGGGATGTTTCATTAATCTATAATTAATTAACTATAGGCTTATTTTATTGTAAAAAAATGAGCCTAATGTTAGAATGTGGAAAAATAATTTCCTTTTAACGGGTTTATTTTAAGGCTTTCAGCGGTAGCTGAGCTAAAAATAGTTGGTTGTGGGGTTTTCGGTTTACGATCAGAAAAGCAAAAAAAAGCCGGCAGGAATTGCTCCCTGCCGGCCCGATCTGTATTTGGTATTTGATTGTAAACTTTAAAACGAATAATTATAACTTAACAAATTTAGCCTGGCCAATGATGCTGTTATCGTGCTTGTCAATCACCTGCACCAGGTACGAACCAGTCAGGAAGCTGCTCACGTTACCCTGCCAGTTAGGCTCATTCAATACAGCGTATTTTACAACGATACCGGCACTGTTGCTTATCCTTAGTTCGAAGGTTTTTGCACCTGTTTTGGGCACAAAGCTTACGCTGAAGTTGCTGGTTGCCGGGTTAGGGTAGCAGGTGAGATGATCATTGCCACCTTTAGCAGTAATGGTAATATCAACTATGTTTGAATAGGTTACGTTATTATTGAAATCCTCTTGTTTCAAACGGTATTGATTGTCGCCATCCACCGTGAATTTGTCAAGCAGGCTATAGGTGCCAGCTCCGGTCGAAACCAATCCGCCGATAACATTGAAAGTTTTACCGTTGTCTGTGCTGCGTTCAA
Source organism: uncultured Mucilaginibacter sp. (assembly GCA_903887275.1). Lineage (GTDB taxonomy): Bacteria > Bacteroidota > Bacteroidia > Sphingobacteriales > Sphingobacteriaceae > Mucilaginibacter. The sequence continues at coordinate 17,443 of CAISPD010000222.1, read as the reverse complement.
CGGTAAAGTGCGTATAGTTTTGTTCGTTAACTGCAGACCATGCCAACTGTACATGTTTTGAATTTGCCACCTGGCTGCCGGTAAAAGTAAGCAGTTTGTATTGGAGGGATGGATTTTGATTGATGATCAGACTGAAACGATTGCGGCCAAATGTGCTGGTATCGGCAGTATTGATGGCGAAATTGTAAGTTTTGTTTTTGCGCAGATCGGTTGTGTCTTTTTTGAGGGCATCTACTAAAAATACATTGTACAGCTGTGGAATACCAACCAGGTCTTTGATATTCAAACTATAATTGCCGCTTACCGTAGCTTTGATGTTTAAACGGATGGTATCACCTTTTAATGCCAGTGGCAATTGGTTATAAGCAACAGGCACATTGTCTGATGATAAACTCGACAAATTCACTTTACCAGTGCCGTTTTTATAGTGGGCGTCCTCAGCAGGGTTAAAAGTTGTTTTGGCGTTTTGATTGAAACGGATAATTGTACCATCAGCATTGATAGTATCCAAAGCCAGTTGTAACCTCAGGTATTGCGGTGTGTTATTGTTAGCTACCGGTTTACCCATATACAGGTTTGCACCAATATTTTGCGTATTTGTCTTAGCAGATTCATTGAAGGTTAATGCTGCCGAGCCATTTAATGCCTGCACCATAAAGCCTTCACCGCTGGCAATCAGGTTGCTATTAACGACACCTTGTGTGCCTGCACTATGGCTTCCGGCAAGGTAAACATTATAATTTCCAGCACCTTGCGCCCCGGTTGGTATCAATTGGAAACTGAAGCCCGAAAGATTAGGGCCGTAAATGGCAGCCGAGCTGTTCGAATCGCTGAACTGATCCCAGTCGATCGAACTGGCATAGGGATTACCCACCAGGTTGATGCCCTGTACAGACGCATCGCCAGCGTCGGTAGTTGACCAGGCCAGGTTAGCCGAACCCGGGGTAAACCATGGGTGAACTGTTATCGAACCAGCATTTAATGTGCCTACTGCGTTCAGTGTATCCGTAGTTGCAACTGCACCAGCGGTAGTCAGGGCTGATAAACTGGCTTTTTTGATGCTGCCGCGGTAATAAAACAGGTAGCCATTGCCTACAGGTATATCTTCTGATGGATAAGTAGTATCGTTGAAACCATAGCTGGCAGGGTTGGTTATATCTGCAATGCCTATAAAATTACCATTGAAGAAATTTGAATTTATTGGTACAAGGTTTTCGCGCCAGAGGTAAAGCGTGGGGTTCCCTGCTTTGCTGAAACCACCCGCCACACCGCCTGAACCTGTTAGTACAGTGTTGGTTAACAGGTAGTTGACGCCATAATATTTGTTACCGTTGCCATCAGTTCCCGCGTTAACAGGCGAGGATAATAAACGGTATGCCCTGTTTGCCGATAAATAACGCTGTACGGTTACATTGCCTGTGATAGCGCAACCTGAAGGTAATGCAGTTACTGTACCAGATCCGTTTACATCAGACGAAATGGTAAGAATATTGCCACTTGCAAGCGTGGTATTATTCGACATATTAAGTAAGCCTACGTCGGAGATGTAGAACTGACCAGAACCGGAAAGTGTGATTGTTCCGCCATTCTTCATATTTACATTACTGAAAGTAGTACCGCCAGTGCTGTTGTCAGTTAAATTTTGAGAAGTAGCCTGATTAAAGTTTACTGTGCCGCCGCTTTGTTTAAAAGTGCCTGTATTGCTATATGCATTGCTGAACGTGCTGGTGCCATTGGTTAAGGTAAATCGTGAACCGCTCAGCGTATTGGTAAAACTATTAGGAAAAAGAAAAATACCCGAAGCGTTATTTTGCGTTATAGTTCCATCGTTATTTACTGCGCCGGTAAATGTAGTGGTCGAAGCTCCCGTTTGTGAGAATGCCGAAGATCCTCCTGAATTGGTGAATGTTGATGAGAACAGGATATTGCCGGCAGCGCTCTGATTGATGTTGCCGGTATTACTTACTACACCTGTAAAGGTTGCCAATGTTGAAGCCGAATGGTTGAAAGTTCCTCCGTTGGCAGTAGTGCTGGCTGCAGTAAAGGCGCCGCTACCGCTGAAGTTATAAATACCTGTGTTGTTAAAGGCTTTATTGAAAGTAGCCAAACTCGAGCTGCTCTGGTTGAAAGTACCTGCATTGCTGAAAGCATAATTATTAGTGATCACATTACCACCGCCCGATTCGTTATAAGCGCCGGTGCTTTGGTTAACCAATGCACCATTATAGGTGATTGTTGAAGCACCAGAATGTGTAAACGTTCCGCCATTGGTAACGGTTCCATTCAAGGATAACGCCGTGCCATCGCTTTTGATAAACGTGGCGCCATTGGCTATCGTCAGGTTTCCGCCAAGAGTAAACGTGGGCGCGTTGGTTGAAATATTTACTGTGCCCGAGTTGATGGTCATATTTCCCAATACCGAAAGTGTTCCATTGGAGATATCCGTTGTAGCGGTACCTGAACCCGAAAAGCTAAGGTTCTGGTAAACGCCGCCGAATGTTGTTGTGGCATTAACGGTAGCTACCGTTAGCTGGAAGCCGCTGCCGCTGCCGCCGCCTAAATTTGCGGTAGCTGCACTAAGCGTATTGCCCACAGCGTAATTGCTGCCATAGCCGGAGATCACTGACACTGCCGTAACAGCACCCCCTGAAACCGTAATATTGGCAAGCGCTCCCGCACCAGAACCGCTGACAGTTGTTAATGGTACATTGGTATAGGTGCCATCAACATAACCAGAACCTGAATTGGATATGGTTGAAGTAGCTATGTTATTTAACAGCACATAGTTATGGTCGATGAAGTTGTTGTAACTACCGCTGGATTTATATGTTGCAATCACCGGATTTACCCCGGCGTAATTTACGGTACAAACGCCGCTGCTGCCAGTTTGAAATACATTATAAAAATCGACATTGTTCCTTACAGATCCAGTTTGGATGTTAAAGGGAGAGGAATTATAAAGGTTGAGCGTCGGATTGGTAGTACCAAATAGGTCTATGTAAAAGAATATCAGAGGAACGTACTGAGCTCCCAGTTTAGCCGTAAATGTATTTGTACTCTCAATCAGGTTAATTTTTCCATAAACATTTATTGTTCCTCCACCAAAAGACAATTCTGTGCAATTGAGGCTTATGATGTTGTTTGCTGCCGTGCCATCGCCTCTTATAGAAGTATAGCAAGTAAAATCACCATTAATATTAATTGTAATGGCTTGCCCGTTTGAGCCAATTCGAAACTTAGTAATACCAATAACATTATCGTTGGTCGGTACTGTATTGTCCCCAATAACAAAAGAACCGCAAGTAATTGTTCCTGCACCCTGTAAGTTGTCAAAAATACTAAAGGTGTAAGGAAGTGGGGCGGGAGTAGTAGTATTCCCTGTACCCGCAATGCCCTGTGCACTATGCTTTTGGGTAAATGAGCCACTTATTGTAATGTTACCATTTACAGTTAACGTCATATTATAACCTATATCTCCGTTGCCCGGGTAATTACCGGCAGGTACACCATTGTCGCCAAATATCATAGCCGCAATTGTTAAGTTATAACCAGCTCCGAGTGTGGGCTGCCTTGTTGTAACTGGGCTTGAATAATGGTAGTAACTTACACTAACCCCGATAGCAACGGTATCGGTTGCCGATAGTCCAGGATAGGTTAATGCCGTAGAGCCGTTAACCAGCCAGTTTGTATTAAGAGTCCAGACAGTACTTGTAGCTCCTGTCCAGTTATAAACAGTAGCATTTGCTTTGCTGCCGATAAACAGTAAGGATATGATGAGTAGCGCTATAAAGTGTAGTTGTTTCTTCAAAATTTTCATAAGGGTCTAGCCGTAATACATGATTACCAGTTAGTGTGCGTGCTGGTATTGCAAAAACCATGCATTAATTCCAGTTTTAGGAGGATTTTTTCCAGTTTTTGAGGTTTTATACTTAAAAATGACAAGAATCAACGATTCTGCTTCCCAATTTTGGAACTATGCAAATTGCGGGCCATTTTCTTTGTGGTTTAATTTCCCGATATGGGTAAGTTTCCCCACATTAAATAAAGGCTAAAAAGCAGGTTTTCAGGCTATAAATACAGAATTTAGCTAATCGTAGCTGCCAGTTTCCCGACTAAAATTGATGAGGTTTTAAACGTTTTTTAAGCCTTAAATTGCTTCATAAGCAAGGCTTTAGTTAAATTGTTTTAAAGTAATTTTAAAAGGTATATTTTTAGCTCAACGGGTTTGAAATGGAGCAGGGAAGGAGCTTGTAAGCCACTAAAAGCGATTGCTCAGGGAGTTTTAAGCAGCCTTTTGGCCCGGGTCAGTCGCCACATCACCGGGCCTAAAGCTACTACCTTAAAACTATTGTTTAAAACCCGGGCTCGCCACCGGGCTTTTGTTTGGATTTGGTGGCACCGTTTGCCGGATACCACCTCAGGAACGTTGTTTTCGCAACGCTATTGCTAAGCTAATGAGATTATTTAATAAATAAAAATATTAATTTAAGGTTAAATAAATCTTGTAAGACACTGTTAATTAGCATTTTATATTTTGCAAGTAACATAGATCCCAAAAGCTGTTAAAGCGAAAGGCCGGAAATTATTCTCCGGCCTCTATATTTTGTAATTATTTTGACAAACACCTGTTTACATTTTAACAAATTTGGTGCTGCCAATTTCAGTTTGGTTAGCGCTATTTACCACCCTGACCAGGTAAGTGCCTGGGTGCAGGTTACTTACATCCGCCTGCCAGTTTTGTGTTGCTGAAGTAGCCTGACGAATCAATAAGCCCGAGCTATTGCTGATCTGGATATTGAATTTACCATTATTGGCAACTGCATCCGTTATGTTCAGATTGATTGTTGAGCTTGCCGGATTGGGGTATAAATTGATATTACTTTTCGCCAGCTTGTTACTTAAACCAGCATAGGAGACCGGCACAACCGGCGAATAGGAGATCAAATCATCAATATTTTGCGATTGTAAACGATAAAGATTTTGTGATGACGGACTGTTATCTACTATTCCGTAGCTGCCCTGCCCGGTAGCTGCAAGGCTACCAATGATCTGATAGCTTTTGCCGCCATCTATGCTGCGCTCCACGGTGAAATTGGTATAATTTTGCTCGTTCTCTGCAACCCAGTTTATCTGTACACCTTGTTGTTGAGTACCGGTTTTAACAGCAGTAAAATTTAGCAGGCGGTAAGCCAGGGCTGCATTTTCTCGTAAAACCAGCGAAAAGCGATTAGCGCCATAGGTATTCGTATCGCTTTTGTAAACGTTAAAACGATAGGCTGTATTGTGGCGCAGGTCGAGAGAATCTTTTTTATAGGCATCCATCAGCCAGACATCATAAAGCTGCGGTATCTGGGCAATTTCTTTCAGGCTAAGCGAATAGATGCCATCATTTTGGGTATTTACCGCCAGTTTTATCCTGCTGCTTCCTTTAGGCAGCGGTTGTTTGTTGATGGCCAGGCTAACATTATCAGCCGAAAAGCTCGAAAGGCTTACTTGTCCTCTGCCGGCTTTATATGGCGCATCTGCCTCCAGGTCAAATAATGAATTCAGGTTTTTGCCGAAGCCTATATAGGTATTATCGGTATTTACAGTATCCTGTGCCAGCTGTAATTTCAGGTGCTGCGTACTGGCTGCTTGTGTATTTGGTGCACCCATAAACAGATAAAGTCCAGTATTTTCATGTGTTGCAGCTTTGGCCGTTTCATAAAAAGTCAGCGAAGAAGTGGAACCGGAAGCCAGCACAAAAAATGCTTGTCCGCTCATGATATACCTGGTACCATAATTGGTAAACGCGCCGCCATACTGGTAAACGTCATAATTTTGTGTTTTTGGGTTCAGCTCGTAGATGCTTGATGAGATGCTTTTTCCATAAATACCTGCACCGGTATTGGTGCTCTGATAGGTCTGCCAGTCGATGGTAGAAGGATATGGATTACCCGCCAGGTTAAAACCCCTGTAAGAAACCGGAGTGCCTGCGGTATAACTCAATGTTGTTACACCCGGGTTGAACCAGTTCCGTAGTGAAATGGTACCGGTATTGATCGTCCCGCTGGTGCTGAGGGTAGTGTTTTCTGGCACCGGGAAAGGCGCAGTTGTTTTACTTGCAAAAGATGTGCTTCGGTCGCCTCTGAAAAAGCAAAGGTAGCCCGATCCAACAGGGATATTGTAGGTTGAAGTATAAGTGGCATCATTCATCGAATACGCATAAGTTGGCGCATTGTTAATGGCTTTGATACCGATGAAATTGCTGTTTAAAAAAGTGGTAAATGCAGGGCTGGTCTGGTTTTCGCGATATAGGTATAAAGTAGGGTTTGCTGCAACAATATTATCAAAGCCACCGGTAGTGGTGGTGCCGGTAAGGTATATCGAGTTTTTTAAATAGTTGATGCTGTATACATTGACCGAACTTACGGTAGCAGCATAAACCGGGGATGAAAGTAAGCGGTAATTGCGGTAACCTGCTCCGCCCTGAAGGTAACGCTGCACGGTAAAAGTTCCGGTGACCAAATCGTTTTGCCCCTGCGGGATCTGGTCAATTGCACCCGTTCCGTAGGCGTCCGACTGAAAGGTGAACGTACCCCCTGCAGCATTGGTAATATTTATATTTTTTGAACTTGAGCTTTGATAGTGAATATATGAAGTTGAACCAACATTAAACGTACCTGTACTGCTATTATTGATAGAGCAAAAGTTATCGAGGATGATTTCACAGGAAGAGTTTGAGGTACCGGCATAAAAAGTGCCCGAATTAGAGACCTTATTCACCGCCGAGCCTGCGCTTACACAATAAATTGAACCACCGCCATTGATTGTAAAGGTACTGCTGCTGTTATTGGTGACGTTTGAGTTACTGCCATCCAGTTCAATATAGGTTCCTGAACCGTTGAAAGTGCCAGAATTAAGCAATTGATTTCCGCTGTTTATGCCTTGAAAATAAAAGTTCGAGCCGTTATCAGTAAATACGCCGCCGCTATTATTGGTTAGGTTATCGTTACTTCCCGAGAAGGTTAAATTGGATGAAGTAGTTTTATAGGTACCGCTATTTTTTATCTGGCAATCGCTATTGGCGCCTGAAATGGTGTAAGTTGAACCACTATCATTAAAAGTGCCGGTATTGGTGATATAGCTATCATTGCCTGAAAGCTGGAAAGTACAGCCAAAGAGAAATGAAGTAGTTGCATTAAAAGTGCCGGCATTTGAAATAACCGCCCCGGATCCGCTTAGCTGGAATGTTGACGAGCCCGCAGTAAAAGTTCCACCAGCGTAATTATTGATATATACAGGGTTGGTCGACAACTGAAAAGTATTAACAAAAGCGGCGTTGAATGTTCCGTAGTTATTAATTGCGTTATTACTATTGGCAAGCTGAAATGTAGTGAAGCTTGCTGCTATATATCCTGTACTGTAATTAGTTAGTACCGATGCCGAACCAAACGACAGTGTATTAAAGCTAAAATTTAGCGTACCATAGTTAAAAATACCGTTCCCACCGTTGGCGGGTAAAGTAATTGTTGCCCCGGGAGCAAAGGTGACGTTGGTAGTTGCATCCAGAGCTGATCCGCAGTTAAGGAAATCGCCATTCTGAAAACTGATGGAGGTAATATAAACCGCTCCCGATCCCAAAAACTTAATTGATGATCCGTTGTTCGCTAAACTTATGCTTGTATTGATGGTCAGGTTATTTCCACCGGTTGAAATTGTAAGCGTACTTGTACCCGTAGTTTGGGAAATGGTATTGAGAGTTATTGCCGTAGTTAAAGTTACGTTGTAGGTGCTGCCGCCAAACTGCGCTATATCGCTGTTGCCGGTCTTTCCCGGATAGCCAGTACTGGGTGACCAATTTGAAGTAGTGTTCCAATTACCTGAAGCACCACCCACCCAGGTGTAGGTTGTAGCTGATGCTGGAAGTATATAGGCAAATATTAAAAACGTAATAATTGTAAAAAGGCGCATCTTGAATGGTTTTTGAATGATCACGACTTATTTTTTTTCATATTTTGATGCCAAAACAGGCATATTATTTTTTTATTTTTTGTGAATGTTGTTTCAGTTATGAAATCTGAAACAAAAATAACCGGATAAAAAGGTGCAAAATCCTTGCATTTTGCCGACCAAAATGTTGCGTAATAATTAAGATTCCAACAAATGCCTATTTATCCTCTCAGTATGTACGAAATACACTATCTAAGGTTGCGTGCCGGCCAGTTTTTTATGAGAAAATATTAAAAAAGATATAAAATATACCTGTTTAATCCCGGTTTCGGACTGGAAAATTGCGAAATTTGGCTTTAAACGAATTTTTTAGACCAAATGGGAAATGGTGCCAAATTAAGCAATATTAATTAATAAATAATATTTAATTAATAGTTACGCAAATCTTGCAAAAAGAATTTGTTTTTATTAAATACTTGTGCGGGAAGAAACTTGCTTGCGGTAAAGTGTATAAGCAGCAAACAAAGAAGAAGCAACAACTAAAACGATAACCCAGGAATCAAGCGGGCAGGTAGCATCGGGGTCGTCACCACCGCAAGGCAAACCCTGAGCACTGGCAGTAACTGCACTGATCAGGGTTAAAAGGAGTATACTTAGTCCGGCCTTAATTTTCATTTTATGAGGAAAAAATCTTTCAAATCTACTAATTTTTTTTAGCTGACCTAATTAAGAATATTCTTTTTACGAAATGGGGTAGCTGAAGGTTTCATTAATTTTAAGCCGATCGTTGCCAAAAGCCTTATTTATTTTGATAGCGGGAATTTTGTTTTAATAGACATCGATGCCATTTGCTGATGAAAAAAGGCATTTTCAGGAAATATGTTATGATTTTCTGGCTGGCTTATCTCACCTAATAACAAAATATAAAGGCTTTAAATTTCCAGCTTAACTTTTGAGGGTACTCATCTTCGTTTTATTGCTCTCATCTCCGTTTTTGAATAGGAATTCGCTGTTCAATAAATACGCACCATTGGTAACGATCACTTCCCCCGCGGCTAAGCCGGAAATGACAGACCTATAGTATCTATTGCCGGCCCCTGTAACAACATGCCGCATAGAAAAGCTTCCGTCTGCGTTTTTCACCCAAACTATTTCGCCGTTGCCACTGGTGATCAGGGCTGAAACCGGAATTGCCAACGTTTTTACATTGGCAGATGTACTGGATAGGTAAGCCTGCATCCCGGGCCTTATCAAACCGTTATCGTTCGATATACTTACCCTCACCAGGTTGACCCTGGAGCTACCGGATAGTTCGGGATTGGTAAATTCTATTTTTCCTTTGATCAACTTCCAACCGAGGTCAGGAAAAAACACATTGACCGCATTGTTCTCTTTAATATTTGCAGCTTCATTGGCGTAAACCTGCGCCTGTACCCAAAGATGATCGAGTACCTGTGTTTTCAATATTGGCGCTCCGACCGCCAGGTAATCGCCCTCGTGCACCAGAATATCGCTTACTGTTCCATTGTTATTACTTAAAACGTTTACAGTAGCGGATACTTTTCCTGATAAAGCCAGTGCTTTTATCTGTGAGGCCGAAAGCCCCCATAACCGCAATTTATTTTCGGCTGCGCTTAGCAGTTGTTTGTAATCTACATCGGTATTTTGCAGTTGTTTTTCCTGCTGTATTGCCAGTAGATACTCTTTTTCAGCTTCCTGCAAATCCTCGCTATACACGGCATAAACAGGCTGTCCGGTTGTGATTTTTTCTCCCACCGTACGAACAAATAAATGCTGTATACGTCCGGGAATTTTTGCACTAAGTTCTTCCGATTTACTTTCGTTAACACTCACCGTTCCAGTCAGCATCTTTTCACTGCTTATGTTTTGTTTGGTAACAGAATCGGTCAATATCCCACCTAATTGTATTTGTGTCGCTGTAAGGGTAATGCGGTCATTGGTTTTATTGCTGGCTCCCGTCAACTCTACCCTGATCAGTTTCATGCCACAAACCGGACAGTTACCATCATGGTCGAGATGAACCTGTGGATGCATCGAACAGGTATAGTAGGCCTTATCAGGTGAATTAATAGCAATTGCCTGCGGTTTGGGTTTGCATGCTACCAAACCAATTGTAAATAACAGTGCCAGTACGATCAGCTTATTCATCACTTTTGGTTTTAATAAAATTATCGCTATCGGTTAAATATTGTGCGTTTGCTGCCACACTATCAGCTACGGACAGACCCGAGGTGATTTGCACCTCCTGCTGGTTGACAATGCCTGTGGTGATCAGTTTCGCCCTGTATAATGTTCCGTTTTTGAGCCAAACTATTTTTGTCCGGCCCAGGTCGGTTACCGCCGATCCGGGTACCCATATTCCTTTGATCGCGCCGGTTTCAATTACGGCATCGATCGGACTGTTGACTTTTAAACCATGGTCCATATTGTGCAGGTAAGCCCTGATGCTAACTGTTTTATCCCCTTCACGCAAAACAGGTTCGATGAAGTCAACCTGTGCGCTGATCGATTTTTCCGGAACATCAGGGAGTGTAATAGTAACTGCCTGGTTTAATTTCAGTTTAATCATATCAGAACGGTTGATCTTAATGATCGCCCAAAGCATGTGTGGGTCCACTACGTTAAACAATACCTGCCCTTTTTCTACATACATGCCTTCCTTTACAGCTAAAGGAAGGTTATTGCTCAATTCACCCGTTGGTTCAGTCGATGCAGATCCTGGCATCTGGACGTGCATAACATCATGTACGTGGCCCTCATAATTGCTATAAACAGGTAAACTGTAAAAAGGCTTCCCTGTTTTCAATAGCTGAGCCACTTGCTCAGGAGTCATGCCATTAAGCATTAACTTCTGTTTTGCAGCATTAAGCATTTCCGTTTCCATGCCTGAGTTTTTTGCCAGGAATACCAGATCCTGTTGTGCCGTAACCATCTCAGGGCTGTATATATCAAAAATACGCTGCCCGCGATGGATATCCTGAAAAGCATATTTGATATACAGTTTTTCTATCCTCCCCGAAAAGCGGGCACTGATATTACTGAATGTCCGGCTGTCAAAATCAAGGTAGCCTTTGGCGGAAATCTGGGTTGGTATCACTTTCACTACCGGTACTATAGTATGAATATCGGCGATAACATTTGAATTAACAGGCTGCAATACCGTATTCAGATCAATACCGGCCCGCTCTGTAGCCTGCCCAAATCTTTTGATTAGGGTCATGCCGCAAATAGGGCAGTTACCGGCATGATCTTCCAATACCTGATGATGCATCGGACAGGTATATAGTATGCTGATTTTAGCCTGTGTATCAGTATCATCTTTTTTCCCTCCGGTACAGGCATTGAGTAGCAAAGCAACTATCACAATGCTACCCAAGAGTTTGCTAATTGCTTTCATTTTCTCTTTCATAAGCAACCTGTAGTGTTAATATCAATTGCAAATTGTCCAGATAGGCCATGCGGGCAGCCTGCAGATCTTTAATGCTGTTAAGCACCGCCGGAAGATCTCCGGTATTTTGATCGTAGGCCAATAACGCTGTTTTATAACTATTTTGAAGGGCAGGAATGATGTTATTCTTGTAGTTCATCAATTGCTTTTTAGTACTGGCTATATTCAACTTCAATCCGGTAAGCTGGCCTTCGGCCTGATTGATTATATCTGCTTTTTTTTGTTTCAATTCTTCCACCTCAAACTGAATGCCTTTTGAATTTGCCTGATATTCTTTCGAGGCCCAGGGTGCAATAGGGATGGTTACAGACGCCATCAGTATGTATTGGTTAGCCATATTGCCATAACTGAACATATGGCCGGCCTGTATACCAAAATCGGGCTTGCGTTTACTGAATTCTAAGCGGGCATTCAATTGTTGTAGTTCGATATTACGATTGATACTTTTTAAGTCGCTGCGTTTTTCTGCCAAATCTGCGGAATCGGTTAATGCCGAGTCGTAGTTTTTTAAAACATAATTGGTATCAATGTCAAAAGCGGCCAGTTTGTTGCGGTTCATTAAAGTATTCAGTAAAATATTGCGTTGCACGATCTCGTTTGCAAATTGCTCGCGATTATTATCCAGTTCAAATATTTCGGCTTTGGCTTTGTAGATATTGCTTAAGTTCTCTTTGCCATAAGTGAGCCTTATATTGGCATCCTTCAGCATATATTCAAGCAGGTTTTTAGTGTTTTGTAATTGGGCCAGCTTCCTTTCAAGTACCAGCCGTTCAAAATACCCCTGTTTTGCCTGTGCTACCAGCTGATTTTTAAAATAGTTTTTGTCTTCGGTAGTTACTTTAGACATTCCCTGCATATATTCTTCTTTTGCTTTAAGCTTAGCCGGGTTGGTAAACATTTGTTCGGCCTGGATCATAAATGACCCGGTATTAGGGTTAAGCTGATATGGTGTCTGGTATTGCCCTGCACTTAGCTTTGGCGCATCCAGACTTTTTGCTCCGGCTGCATAAGCACGCTGCGCACTAACTCTGCTATCAAAAGCCAGCAATGACGGGTTAATGTTTACACGAGCAATAACACTATCCAGGAGCAATCGGTCTTGTGCTTTGGCGATGGTTGTACCTGTAAATGCAACCAACAGGATTCCTATTATTTGGTGACTAGTTTTCATGTTTTTATTCATTTACTTCCAAAACTTCAAGCTTGCCGTTTTTTCGGAGTTCATATTCTTTTACCATTAAAAAAATAAGAGGTGTAACCAGTAAAATGTGAGTGGAAGAAGTTATTACACCGCCTATCATAGGTAATACTATAGGCAACATTACATCGCTACCGGTTCCATTTGCCCAAAGCACCGGTACTAAACCAAACAATGCTACACAAACAGTCATTAGTTTAGGGCGCAGCCGCTTAACGGCACCATTTATCACATATTCCCGTAAATCTTCCCGTGAAATATTTTCTTTCGAATTTCCTTTCAGGGCAACCAGTTGCTGCATGGCATCATTCAGGTAAATAACCATCACTATTCCGGTTTCCACTGCTATACCGAATAGTGCAATAAAACCAACCGCTACTGCCACAGACAGATGCACACCAAAGAAATAAACCATATAAGCCCCTCCTATGAGTGCAAATGGTATGGAGATGAGACTAAAAAATGCCTCCCTGAGGGAATGGAAAGCAAAATACAGACAGGCGAAAATGATGATCAGCACAATAGGTAAGATCAATGTCAGCGTATGCTCGGCCCGGATCAAATTTTCATACTGACCGCTCCATTCAATATAATAACCTTTGGGCAGCGTTTTTACCAGGCTATTCAACCGATCCTTTGCTTCCTGAACAGTGCTGCCCAGATCGCGATTGCGCACATTGAATAGTACCGTCCCCCTGAGCAATGCGTTCTCTGATTGTATCATCGCTGGTCCATCGCTAATAGTAATTTTTGCGACCGCTGATAATGGTATTGGTCCATTAGCTGACGTTTGTACCAGTGTCCGGTTCAATTCGTCAAGGTTATTCCTGAAATCCTGCGCAAAGCGGACATTTACACTAAATCGCCTTCGCCCTTCAACGGTAGTGGCCAGATTCATGCCTCCAATTGCGCTTTCAACAACTTCGTTTACGTCATCAACATTTAAACCGTAACGCCCTATAGCATCTTTATTAACGGATATGTCCAGGTATTTACCCCCGGTAATTGGGTCGACATATAAATCTTTTAGTCCGTTAAGGCCCTGCAAGGCCTGTTTCATCTGGTTAGACAAGGCATAAATAGTATCCAGGTTTTGCCCGTAAATCTTTAGGCCCACATCCGTACGTATGCCCGTTGAAAGCATATTGATTCTATTGATAATAGGTTGTGTCCATCCGTTTACTACACCCGGTATCTGCAGTTTTGCATTAAGTTCGTTGATGATGTCTTCTTTTTTAATACCCTTTCGCCATTGATCTTTAGGTTTTAATAAAATGATCGTTTCAGTCATACTGATGGGCGAGTTATCGGTCGCAGTATTTGCCCGCCCGGCTTTGCCCAATACATTTTTTACTTCGGGCACGCTTTTAATGATCTTATCCTGAACTTGTAACAGCTGTTTTGCTTGTGCATTGGAAACATCAGGCTGCGTAACCGGCATAAATAGTATTGTGCCTTCATCCAAAGGCGGCATAAACTCGCTACCCAGACTTAGTAAAAGCGGGATACTAATTAATAAGGCTATAATATTGATAAACAGCGTTGTTTTGCGCCAGCTCATACACCAGTTTAAAACAGGTTGATATACGCTTTGCAGGCCACGGTTCAAAAGATTCTTGTCGTCTGCCCGCAACTTCCCTTTTAGAAAAAATGAGATCAGAACGGGGGCAAGCGTAACAGCCAAAATAGCATCGATTCCAAGGATGAATGATTTTGTCCAGGCAAGCGGGCCAAATAATTTCCCTTCCTGCCCTTCCAGCATAAATACCGGTAGAAATGAAGCCACGATGATCAGCGTAGAAAAAAATACCCCACGACCAACCTGTTTACACGAGGCTTCAATGATTTTGATTCGTTCTTTCGCGGTCATAACTTTTCTTTTTGTTGTGCGATCGATAAATTACGATGGGAGTTTTCCACCATCACTATTCCGTTATCGACAATTACACCGATGGCTAAAACAATACCGGTTAGCGACATGATGTTGGAGCTGATGCCAAAAGCATTGAGCAGGATAAAACTGGCCGCAATCGTGATCGGGATTTGTATAATGATACTTAGCGCGCTCCGCCAGCTAAAGAGGAATAAGATGACAATAATTGATACTGTGATCATTTCTTCGATAAGGGTATGCTTAACCGAGTTAATAGCATTTTCTATCAACTCACTCCGGTCATAGGCGTATTTAAATGTTACACCTGCTGGTAAGCCCTTTTGAATATCGGCCATTTTATCCTTTACTGCATGAATTACCCGGTCGGCATTCTCGCCATAACGCATAACAACAATGCCGCCAACCGATTCACCTTCGCCATTTTGGTCAAATATGCCCAGCCGCTCATCGCCGCCCATTTGCACGGTGGCAATATCTTTTATCGTTACCGGTATGGTATTAATAACATCAACTGGTATTTGCTCTACTTCCTGCAGACTTTTGATATAGCCCAGTCCCCGCACGATGTAAGCGCTGCTGTTCAATTCAAATTTTCGTCCGCCTACATCATTATTATTGCTTTTCACAGCTTTAAGCACCTGGGAAAGCGGAATGTTGTAATAGTTTAGCTTTTGCGGATCTATATTTACCTGGTATTGCTTTTCAAACCCACCGAAGGAAGCAACTTCGCTCACCCCCTGCACCGTTTGCAAACCGAGTTTTACATACCAGTCCTGCAAAGCCCGCTGTTCGCCCAGATCCATGCCTTTTGCATCAAGGGTATACCAAAGGATATGACCGACGCCGGTTCCATCAGGACCCAAAGTAGGAGAAATGCCCTGTGGTAATAAACGCTGTGCGTAATTGAGCCTTTCTAATACCCGGCTGCGGGCCCAGTAAACGTCGGCCTTTTCGTCGAAGACGATATAAACAAAGCTCATCCCGAACATGGAACTTGCCCGTATAGACTTCACCTTAGGGATTCCCTGTAAATTACTGACCAGCGGATAGGTGATCTGGTCTTCCATGATCTGCGGACTTCGGCCCTGCCATTCAGTAAATACGATCACCTGATTTTCAGATAGGTCGGGTATGGCGTCAATGGGGTTTTGTTTTACAGCGTAGGCTCCCCATCCCAATAACGCAATTGCAATAAGCAGTACGATATACCTGTTTTTTAATGACAGGCTAATCAGTTGATTTATCATCTCAAAAAATTTGATCAACCCCCTTCCATGTGGCCGGGGGCTGAATTAATTTACATTTTCATTTTTTCGGCAGACTTCTTTTTCAGGTCTGTTTTTTTAACCAGGGCCATACCACAGCCTGGCTTAGGGCACTTGCCGGGTTTTAAACTTGCCACATCATTGTGCATAGGGCAGGTATAAATTACTTTAGCGATGGTGGATTTTTTTGCTTTTGTTGTATCCGAACCTGAATTGTTGGGTTTTACAGCGAAAGCAGTGGTTGCGGCAAACAGGATGGCCATAGCCATCAGCATAGTTTTTTTCATGTTTTTTTAATTAAAAATGGAATAATAGCTTAAGGCGAGCCTTAAAGCAGTTTATTAATAGAGATGATAAATTGAAAATTATCGTTCAACTACACCGGTGGTACAGTTGATAGGAAAGAAGCAGATCAGATCCGATAGTCGCAATTGCGGAGATAAATGGGGATGCCGGACTTTCCCGGGGGAGCATTGCTCCTATAGGCAAAAGGATTAATTACCTCTTCGTAAACAGAGTTGATATTGGCAACAGCAAAAGCCGGAAGCAGTGAGGGTAACGGTGTTTTAAAAGAATAAGATTGTACTAAAACTTGTTTATCCTTCAGTTTAAAGCTTCTTACTTCGTTTTTGCAGCATTTGTTATTATTTATGGTTTTAATACCGGCGTTATCTGACCCGCCAAAAACCATACTTACGGAAGCCAATTTACCACAGCAATAAAAACTATTAACGCCCATACCCAGACAGAAAACCAGGTATATGGATATCAATAATAGAACTGCTGAACGTTTCATTGATCAAATTTACAGACTTTTATTATCAAAAGAACAAATTATAGATCATATTATTTGAAAGCCTGCAGCCAGCAGGGTTCCTGAACGCTTCCCAAACTCAGGTGGTGATTACTATCACTTTTAAGCATGACCAAGCGCACAAGTTATGGTGCAATAGCTTTTTACTTTTAACATATTTTGTATTATGGGCGATATTACCTCTCCTCCTGACCTAAAAGGGCATGCCGAAGGCACCGGACCTATCAGGAAACGACAACCGGTTTATACGGATTATTTACCACCCTGCAATTCAACCTGCCCGGCAGGCGAAAATATACAGGGATGGCTTGCTCTGGCGCAGGCCGGCGAATTTGAAAAGGCATGGCAATTGATCATGCAGGATAATCCATTTCCGGCCGTCAGTGGTCGGGTATGTTATCATACCTGTGAAGATAAGTGTAACCGGGTACAGGTGGACAGTACCGTTAGTATTCACGCGGTTGAGCGATTTTTGGGCGATGAAGCATTGAAAAATGACTGGCAGGTTGGCAATATAATGCCATCCTCAGGCAAACGCGTGCTTATTATAGGTGCCGGCCCAAGCGGATTATCCGCTGCCTACCACCTTGCCAAAATGGGGCATTATGCCGAGATCCATGAAGCCGGGCCAATTGCCGGGGGCATGATGCATTTTGGTATCCCCGCATACCGGCTGCCAAGACATGAGCTGGACCTGGAAGTGCAAAGGATACAGCAAATGGGTGTTTCCATTGTATTCGATCACAAAGTAACTGATGTGCTTGCCGAAAAAGCTAGGCTGTTGCTGTCACGATTTTAAACGCAAAGGGTCCCTCCTATTTTCTCTCGACTGTGAAGTAAGTACCTAATGAGAATAGCCTTGGAATGATGT
>CAISPD010000221.1 GCA_903887275.1 uncultured Mucilaginibacter sp. | reverse complement strand
TTCCCTACACGACGCTCTTCCGATCTCGATGTGCGCAACAGGGATTGGGTAGAGGGGAATTTGAAAAAAGTAACTGAAGCAACCAATGGGCAGGTTGCGTATGTATATGTTCCAAACACTGCTGAAGAGGGGCACGATTATTTTAAACGTTATTTTTACCCACAAGCCAACCGCAAGGCAATTATTGTTGATGAGCGCTTTAATGGCGGCGGAGATATTGCCGATTATTACATTAACATCCTGCAAAATCCTTACCAGGCTAATTGGCATCTGCGTTATGGTGCCGAACTGAAAACACCGAGCGCCTCGATACAAGGACCCAAAGTGATGTTGATCAACGAGTCGGCAGGGTCTGGCGGTGATATGCTGCCCTGGATGTTCCGCAAGTTTAATGTAGGTACGCTGGTAGGTACTCGTACCTGGGGTGGCCTGGTTGGCATATTGGGCTACCCTGACCTGCTCGACGGTGGTCAGGTAACTGCACCCAATGTGGGTATCTGGACCAAAGATGGTTTTGTGGTTGAAAACGTCGGCGTGGCCCCCGATGTGGAAGTGATACAAACACCTGCTGATGTGATCAAAGGCATCGACCCACAGCTTCAGAAGGCTATAGAAATTGCATTGGAACAGCTTAAAAAGAACCC
Organism: uncultured Mucilaginibacter sp.; assembly: GCA_903887275.1. GTDB lineage: Bacteria > Bacteroidota > Bacteroidia > Sphingobacteriales > Sphingobacteriaceae > Mucilaginibacter. Next base: position 7,514 of record CAISPD010000221.1, on the reverse strand, counting down.
ACCGGTTGAACCGGTGCGCCCGCCATTGCCGGTAAAGGCACAATGATAAACGTTGAGCGTAGACAGATTTACGAAGTTGAAAAAACTTCGTAAATCTTATCCCTCCTTTGTTTTAGTAAATTCAACTTTTGCACCGCGTTGATTTTCTGACTGGGTTTTTATTTGATTCACTCCGGCTTTTCCCGGTCAAATATCCAGATATTATGATGGTTGTCCGAATCGCTTTTCAATACTTCATCAGCGATAAATTGATCCTTGCTGTGTCCAAAATGATATTTTACGATATCTAAAAACCCTTTTCTCCAGAGTGTTATCTGCAAATAATTTTGTTTTTGTTCCAGTTTTCCACTTAAAACACCCAACACTTGTCGGGTCTTACCATCAGTTGGCATTTTAATAATAATCGTGTCTCTTGAATTTCCAAAAATGTGATGGATCGTTAATGAAAAATCATTTCCGTTTTGCTTAATGACGAAAACTGAACTGGTCATTCCGGCAGGTCGGGATTGAATTTTGCTTTTTTCGTTATTTAAGACCCAATTACCGGTAAAGTCAGGCATCTGTGCAAACGCTTCAATCCGGTAAAATATTAAGCTCAATAATACCAGCAAGAATTTTAATTTGTTTTTCATAATTACGAAAGATTCTGAAATTGGTTTATTTGTTTTGATTCTGTTACCGCTGTATCAGGCGTCTTTACCTTAAGATTTATTCAGATTATTCATTAGAACCTGGTTGTAAATAGAGGTTAATTGAAGGAGATACCAAATAACGTGAAGTCCTTATAGTTATTATCACTAGTAGCAATACAAATGTCCACCATATCCTATAGGTTTTGCGGATCAATCAGGTTAGTAGTTAATACCACGCAGCTAGTGTTTTTTTAACCTTTGCAAAACAAACCAAATTTTATTTGTTTGATATCAGGGATATTATTTGTAAATTTAATATAACCAATTATCCTTTAAATCAACATGATAACGGAAGCCACATTGTCGATGGTGCTTCTGCCGCGAGTATTCCTCACTGACAGGTAGGCTTCGCTATGTTCTGCCTTATTCATCCGCTTCTTTTTTCACCCTTTAAACTTAAAACATGAAAAGAATTATTATTTGTGCAGCTCTATTGATAGGTATTTTCATAGGTTGCAAATCAACTAAAAGTCAACTTACACAACCTGGCGTGTATAAAATGGATAAAGCAACGGTAAGCGGAGGTGGAAAAGATACAGTTTATCCCAGGACGCAATTTAAGATATACATTGAGGATCATTTTGCCTATGCCAGCCTGGCGCCTGATTCATCAGTAGGCTTTGGCGTGGGCAACTATCACCTCGATACCGGAAACCATATCGTCGAGATCAATATTTATAGTAGCCGTGTGCTCGATTCATCCGCAAATTATTATGTGGCATTTACCCGGAAAGATTCGGCATACCAGCAAAAGTTAAAAATGCCTTCCCCAAGCGGTGCTATATACACTATGACCGAGGCTTACACGCAATTGCCGGCAAGCGGGACCTCGAAAATTGATGGTTTGTGGAAATTAGATAAGGCCTATATTGTTAAAGGTAACGATACCACTAAACAAAGTGAAACCCAGTTTAAAGTATATTGGGGCGGGCATTTTTTGTTTGTGCACCGGTACCCTGTAGCTAATAATGCAACGAAATTTAAAAATGGTTTCGGCTTCGGAGAATTTACGCTCAGGAATGATACTTTGAGCGAGACTGAACAGGTAACCAGTCACCCAACATTAATGGGGCGTTCTTTTTCCATAAAGATCAATTTTAAAAGCGATACCGAATACTCGCAAGTGATTACAGACAATAAGACCGGCGAACAATCGGTCGAGGTCTATGTCAAATTGAAATAAAACTCAAATAGAAGCTGATAATTACAGCCCATGTTACTGCTGGTAACATGGGCTGTTGTTTGATATATTCTTCTTTTGATACCTTTGGGCCTGAATTATGACACCATCCATCATTATCCGCCCAGCCGTTATCGGCGACCTGGAAAACCTGTTGCGTTTTGAGCAGGGTGTGATCAGCGCCGAACGACCCTTTGATATTACGCTGAAAGCTGATCCTGTTAAATATTATGATATTGAAGAACTGATCACCGCAGCTCATATCCTTTTATTGGTAGCACAAGCAGGGGAGCAGATCATTGGCTCAGGTTATGCGCGGATAGAGCCAGCAAAACCATACAACCGGCACCAGCTTTATGCCTATCTTGGGTTTATGTTTGTCGACCCTGCATGGCGGGGAAGGGGTATCAACAATCAAATCCTTGATGGTTTAAAGCAATGGGCAAAATCGCAGGGGATTCTTGAGCTGCGCTTAGAGGTTTACCAGGAAAATGAGCCAGCCATTCGTGCTTACGAAAAGGCAGGCTTTGCAAAACACATGATATTGATGCGCATCGGACTTGAATAGTGCAAGACCTGGGTTGAAAAATTCGGATTAATAGCTTTTGCAGATAGGGTTAAAAGCTCCTGATTACCCCTAGTTGATGTCATCGATAAATTCTATAACGAATAGAATTAATTGATTTTTTTCATGGGAAATACTATCGTAGATTTGATAGCAAAATAGTATACTATGGATGATAATTCAAACGATATCAGTAAATGCCCATTTCATAACGGAAGTATGAAAAGTAATGTGGGCGGAGCTGGAACCAGGAATAGCGACTGGTGGCCCAACCAACTAAAATTAAATATTCTTCGTCAGCATTCTGCCTTGTCTGATCCTTTTGGCAAGGAATTCAACTATGCCGAAGAATTTAAGAGCCTTGATCTGGCTGCGGTTAAACAGGACATTTTTGAGCTGATGACGAACTCCCAGGAATGGTGGCCGGCCGATTATGGGCACTATGGTCCGTTCTTTATACGTATGGCCTGGCACAGTGCCGGCACCTATCGTATATCAGATGGCCGCGGTGGAGGCGGTTCGGGAACGCAACGTTTTGCACCTTTAAATAGCTGGCCAGATAATGCTAATCTTGATAAAGCGAGACTTTTACTTTGGCCGATCAAAAAGAAATACGGTAAAAAACTATCATGGGCCGATCTGATGATCCTGGCCGGGAACTGTGCACTGGAATCGATGGGTTTTAAAACATTTGGTTTTGGTGGCGGACGTCCTGATGTTTGGGAACCACAGGAAGATATTTATTGGGGTGCTGAAACTGAATGGCTGGGCGACAAGCGTTATACCGGTGATCGCGAATTGGAAAATCCATTAGGCGCTGTTCAAATGGGCCTTATCTATGTAAATCCGGAAGGCCCCAATGGCAATCCCGATCCATTGGCTTCGGCCAGAGATATACGCGAGACTTTCGCGCGCATGGCAATGAATGATGAAGAAACCGTAGCTCTTATAGCTGGCGGACACACTTTCGGTAAAACTCACGGAGCCGCTGATCCCGGTCAATATGTTGGCCGTGAACCAGCAGCAGCCGGTATTGAAGAACAGGGACTTGGATGGAAAAATACCTTCGGCACCGGTAATGGCGATGATACGATCACCAGCGGATTGGAGGGTGCATGGACAACCACGCCAACAAGATGGAGCAACAATTATTTCGAGAATCTATTTGGTTTCGAATGGGAATTAACCAAAAGCCCTGCCGGGGCACAACAATGGACTCCGAAGAACGGTGCAGGCGCTGGTTTGGTACCGGATGCACACGACCCAGCAAAGCGGCACGCGCCATTTATGTTGACTACCGACCTGGCACTCCGTGTTGATCCGGCCTATGAGAAAATATCAAGACGTTTTTTTGAAAACCCCGACCAATTTGCAGATGCATTTGCACGGGCATGGTTTAAACTAACACACCGCGATATGGGTCCGCGTTCGCGTTATCTGGGTCCGGAAGTGCCTGCAGAAGTATTGATCTGGCAGGATCCGGTTCCGGCTGTAACTTATCAATTGGTAACCTATGAAGATGTTGTTAGTCTTAAAAAGCGTGTTTTAGCCTCGGGGCTTTCAGTTTCCGAACTTGTATCAACGGCATGGGCTTCTGCATCTACCTTCCGCGGATCAGATAAACGGGGTGGCGCTAACGGTGCACGGATTCGCCTGACGCCACAAAAATACTGGAAGGTGAACAACCCTGCGCAGTTATCAAAAGTATTAAGCGTGCTGGAAGCGATCAGGGATGAGTTTAATGCAGCACAAACTGGAAATAAACAAGTATCTCTTGCCGATTTGATCGTAATTGCTGGTAACGCTGGCATTGAAGAGGCAGCTAGAAATGCAGGCCATCAAATTGAAGTGCCGTTTCATCCCGGCCGCACTGACGCGACCCAGGAAGAAACCGACGTAGATTCCTTTGCAGTACTGGAACCAAAGGCTGACGGTTTCCGCAATTATCTGGATCCACGGTTAAAAGCAACTGCAGAAGAATTACTGATCGATAAGGCACAGTTACTAACGCTTACTGCCCCTGAACTTACCGTTCTTTTAGGCGGTTTGCGTGTTTTAGATACTAATTTTGATCATTCGAAACATGGTGTGTTTACGTACCAGCCCGGTGCGTTAACCAACGATTTTTTTGTTAACCTGCTGGATCTGGGTACCAAATGGTCGGCTGTATCGCATGCACAGGATGTTTTTGAAGGTCGCGACCGCGCAACCGGAATTGTAAAATGGACCGGTACCCGCGTTGACCTTATTCTGGGTTCAAATTCCGAATTACGTGCTCTTGCAGAAGTTTACGCAGAAGACGATGCGAAGGAAAAGTTTGTGCACGACTTTGTAGCGGCATGGGCCAAAGTAACTGAACTTGACCGTTTCGATCTGGCCTGATTGACCAGATAAAACCGGTTTAAATAGAAAAGGCTCCCGATAATTTGTCGGGAGCCTTTTTTGTATCAGTTTCGATATGGTTTTCTATTTAGTTGACCGGTGTACTGATCACAATATTGCGGAAATCTATCGGCCCATGATCTCCCTGAAATAAGATAGGCCCCGGCTCACCCTCATTGCTGTTGAAAGCTCCGCCAGTTATGCCCGGGATAACCTGGTTATTGATCACGGTTACTCCGTTTGCAACAATAGTAACTTTGCGGCCAACTAAAGTGATATCATAAGATTGCCATTGACCGGGGTCCTTAGCCATCATTTGATTTGGCGGCAGGAAACCATAAACCGCACTGAACTGGTTATTGATCGGTTCAGGTGTGCCGCTTTTTGTGTCGATGATCTGCACTTCATAACGACCCCTCAGGTAAACACCGCTGTTGCTGCCTTGCTGATAACGGAATTCGACATGCAATTTAAAATCAGAAAATGTTTTATCGGTGATTAGGTTTGAACCCGAGTGCGGGCTTTTTAAAATTCCGTTCTCAACTATCCATTGATTTTGGCCGTCAGTATGCCAGCCATCAATATTTTTACCGTTGAAAAGTTTTACCGGCTTTCCCCAAACTGGCTGTTTTGTACGCACAAGTGCGGGAGCGCGAACGCCGGAAAAGGTATAGGTAACCCCATCAGTATAAACCATGGTACCTTTAATGGCGTCACCGTTGACTTCAAATTCAAAATCCATATTGCGGTCGCCATCCTCCCATTGCGGTGGGATCGAGAAGCTGAATTTGTTGCCGTTTACTTTTACTTCTGAAATAGGGCGCGCACTACCAAAAGCATAGGTAAAACGTCCGATCAAATGGTGATATCCTGATTTTTGTACTTCCAACCAGGAAGGTAATATTTTGCCCCCTTTTTCAACGTTCAGATCCCAACGGCCGATCACATCCGGGTCTTTTTTTAATTCGTACTGAGCTGATACGTGGGTTGAAGAAAAGGTGAGCAACAATACCAGGATAGCAAGTTGCATGAAATAATAAGGATAGCTGTTCCGGTTATTGGAAAGTGTTTTCATGTTTTTAATAGTTAACGGTAATGAGCAATTGCCCGTGTTAAGTTTACAGGGATGAAAGTAGGGTATTTGTTTTTATTTTAATGAGCCTAAATAAAAAAAGTCCATAGACAACGGCTAAGATTGTAAATGGACTTGTTTGGTGGAGAATATCGGAGTCGAACCGATGACCTCTTGCATGCCATGCAGTAACTGCTTGTTTTTCAATTTTTATTGAAGGTTGCAAATATTTATAAATCAATGTTTTATGTAATTTGTATTTACCGACCCTTACCTTATTTTATCGATTTTTATTACATTTGTTTAAACCATGTTTAAACCGGGTAGTCTATTAGGGGTATAGAAATTCATGGTTTCACTCTGAAGTATCAAAAATTATCAATAAGATGAGTTTATCAGTAAAGGTAGTATTGTTTAAATCCAAAACGTTGTCTAATGGGGAACACCCTATTATGTTGCGTATTATTAAGGACAGGAAAACAAAATACATTAACTTGAAACATAGTTGTCTACCTGATCTATGGGACGATGAAGAAAACCTGCCTAAGAAAAAGCATCCAAACTATACAGAATTAATAGTTTTAATTGATCAAAAAAAATTAGAAGCAAACAAACTTATTCTGAATTTAGAAATTCAAGACAAAGATTTTTCGGCCGATCATATTAGAAAACGTCTGAAAGGAACTTCGGAATACAAATCGATCTTCAAATATTTTGATAATGTGATCGCCAAGCTTGAAAGTTCAAATCGTATCGGGTATGCAAATATTTTCAAATCTACCAGAAATAGCATCAAGAAATTTTCCGGAAATAAGGACCTAGGTTTCACGGAAATTAACGCGGGCTTTATCAACAATTATGAAGTTGACTGCCTTTCAAGGGGCGTCACAATGAATGCAATATTCGTCTATTTAAGGACTTTTAAGACTTTGCTAAATTATGCCAAAAACGATGAACTGGTAAGGGAAGACTATAATCCCTTTAAGGATATAAGTTTTACGAAATACAGGCGCATTAAAACAATTAAGAGAGCAATTTCTAAGGAAAGCGTTAAGGTAATCGCAGAACTCAAGTTTGCTGAAAACACGAGCATATTTCATTCCAGGAATTATTTTTTGTTCAGTTTCTATAACAGAGGGATGAATTTTGTCGACATGGCTTATTTGAAATGGGGAGCAATCAATAATGGTAAACTGTTTTATACAAGACGTAAAACAAAGGAGAACTTCAGTATCGGGATGTTGCCTCCAGCTATCGAGATATTAAATTTTTACCAATCTAGTTATCCTAATTCCCCTGACGATTATGTTTTCCCGATTCTCTATAGATCCCATATTTCGGCAAAATCGATTGATTACAGAATTGACAAAGTCCTAAAAATTGTAAATAAAGACTTAAAGAAAATGGGTGAATTGGCCGGAATAAAAGAAAAGCTTACTACTTATGTCGCACGACATTCTTATGCGACAGTTATGAAGCAAAGTGGTATACCGACCAATATTATTAGTGAGTCGATGGGGCATGATAGTGAGAAAACAACGCAAATCTATTTGGAAAGTTTCGGTAGTCAAGTCCTAGACGAAGCAAATAAGGCTATTTTATAAAATTAAAAATTATGGCAGA
>CAISPD010000220.1 GCA_903887275.1 uncultured Mucilaginibacter sp. | reverse complement strand
GGTTTATTTCTTAAAGTGTAATGTTAAACCGGGCATAACTGCGTGTGCTGTATTGGCTTTATTAAATACAGCTATCCCAAAATCCACATCGGTTAACGGTGAGAAATCAACATCCTGTTTAGTTGCAACATCTGCTGTAGTTAAAGCTCTTTTCAGTTCCATTACCCAGCCTTTGCCATTGTAAACTGCTTTGAAAGGTATATCGCTGCGACCGTTTTGGTATTTTTGAAGTATTATACCTGGGATAGCTTTAGGACCAACGCCGGTAATATTACCATTACCATCAAGGGTTGTAGTGTAATCGCTACCACTTGTAGGGTCAATTGTGTTTCCGTCTGACAGCGTTAATACACCATTGGCATCAACAGCTTTTACCAGCACTGCGGCTGTGGTTCCGTCTGCTGCTGTGACGTTGGTTAAGGCAGTAACTTTTACACCTGCGGTAATGCTCGGAGTTAATAAAACATAGGCATTTGATTGGCCTTCTACTACCCATGCAGGTACAGTAACGCTTGTATTTGTCCCGGTGATTTTAAGCGATTGGGTGTTGGTTATAGATCCTGGTACGGCTGAATAGGTTGGAATGCCTGCAGTGATACTTGTAATTAATGCACCGTCAGAGTGGCGGCCATTGGCGTTCAGTTGCCCGTTTGCCCAGTCGATATAATCATCATCAGCAAAGCCATAAGCCTGATCCTGCATTAAGTGAATATGCCATAAATCGGCTTTTTCTTCAGGTCCGTTTGTAAAGTGATTGCCACCTGCCCTGGCCGGAACAGTAACCAGTACCGGTGGGTTTACGTGGTTGTTAATGGAGTCGGAAGCAGGGTTCAAGTGACAGGTTGCATAGCAACTTTGTGATGCAAACAATGCAACCGAATTGTTTATATTCCATTGAAATCCAAATTTATCTTCATTGAATGGTATACTTGAAATATTGCCATTGATATCAAATGTATAGTTGTTTGACTGTCTTGCCCAAAGTTTGGTGGTTGGATTATAGGCAACCGGTGTATTTAAAAGGCTTTGATCAGGATCGTCCCATTCAACCAGAAAGTAAATATTGTTTGCATCATACATAGAACGCATCGTAACATTATAGTTTAAGCCAATGTATCCTGCAAATGTACCGTTACCTGGGTTTGGCACGCTGGTACTGACCTCCAATTTCGGAGCGTTATTCCAGGCAGCATCAATTACACCATCAATCGAAGGTGCTGCACTTGTTTTAATTGACGTTAAAATTGAAGAGGTACTGCCAGTTGATCCTGTAGGTATAATTACCTGGTCTTTTTTTGTACAGCTTACAACATATCCCAGTAAACATACCAGGGTTGTAATTATCCATATTTTTTTTCCTTGTAAAAGTTTCATAACTAAAAAATTTGCTGAGTATTAGAATTTGATATTAAGTTGGATAGCGGTGCCTTTTTAAAATGGTATCGGTATCGTTTTAAATCTTTTTGTTTGCTATTATAAATCAATAGGTAAAGCGTTTATTCATATCGCGATAGGTGACGATTTTCCTTTTATAAAAGCCTTTTCGTGGTAGCTATTGGTTTTGTTCTTGAAAATTGAGGCTAAACCAATTTTATTTTTCATGGCGGTAGGTGCGAAGAAAAGGCAAGTTTGCAATTATTGTTCTTTCCCAGATCGGGTTTTTCGGATTCGGTTATTAGAGGGGTATCCATAAAAAATAGATCTAATATTTGAGGGTGAAATTAAGACTAGTGGATTACATGAAACATGATGCTGGACAAGTAAAATAATGATAAAGGTCACTATCAATTTATCTATCTAATTGATAATCAAATATATAGATAAATTGATGATCTTTTTTCAGATCAGATTATTAGGCAGGGGGTGCTTTTGCCTATTGCAATTGAACTTTATTTAAGCCAATATTTTCTTTAAAAAGTGGCGTTGCTCCCTTGATCAGGAAAGCATGATTGAAGAAAAGTGTTACAGGAAGATCAGCACCTTTAAAATATTTTTTGAAATGGATGATCACTTTACCACCATTTTCAATCAGGTCCTTATTTCGTTGTGCTCCTATTATTTTCTCAATAACGATCTTTTTTGTTTTGTCATTTATGGCATCGCCTTTATGACCCAGGTTTAAGGAATCTGGGACTATCTTGATGGTATAATCATCGTGATTTACAATAAGCAGGTCGGCATAAAGTGTGTCCTTAGCCAGATAGCTTGTTAGCCATATATTTGAACCTGTCAATGCAATTTCGTGTTGTGCCACAAAGGCAAACAGGCTACTCTTCAGATTTAGTTTTTCAAGGTATTTTCGCTCAGTTTGGTCAAAGTTAGAAGCTGTATTAAATGCGTAGCCAGTATATAAGGTGCCATACTTATGCATATAGGCGTTGTAGGTATCTGCTGGTAGCTGAGCAGCGAAGGTTGTGGTATAAACTCTGTCGGCTGGCTGTATTTTATAAAACACGGAAACTTTATACTGGGCTTTAATATGCCCTTGCTTGCCAGTTAACTGGTATACTTTAATGTCATTGACAGGCTGAAATTCATTGGTAATAAATACCTCTTTGCCTGGATTAATGGTAAAAGGTTTAATATTCCCTTTTGCAGGATATGATTGCAGCCCTCCCTCCGTGTTCACTGTGATCCCGGTAACTTCAATAGGTTTTGAACCGATATTGATCAGCTTGATGCCGGCAATTAATTGTAGCGTTGCGGCATTTGCGGTAAGTTCAAGTTGGGCGGCTATGGATTCAGAATTCTGGCTGCTTGCAGAAAATCTCAGGAGGCTTGCACTCTCCCTGGCGTTTTGACCATAACAAATAGAACAGTATACCAATAGCAGCAGCAAGATTGATGTTATCAGCTTTGTTTGTTTTCGTGGGGTTATCATAGCTTTTCTCCTGTATCAGTTTGAAAAGCCAAAGGCCTGAATAATTTCAAGCCTTTGGTTCTTAGTTGATCTGTTATTTTATTCTTTTTTAAATTAATTCCAAAGCCTTGTAATGTTAAAGCCGATAAGGAATTTGCCACCTTTAACTTTGGTGCCATCAGTTTGGCTGTAGTCAAAAGGACTATTGGTGTTGAACAGTGCGTTTTTTCCAGGATTCAGCAGTGAATAGTTGCCCATAAATAACTGGAAGGTGTGACCGCTGGTGCTGAACTCAAATCCAAAAGATAAGTTTGGACTAGGGTTGTTTGTAGGTTCGCGGGTTAGCGGCTGGTCATAATTGATCAGTAGTGCTGTAGCATCACCCAGTTTGTACCTGCCTGAAATAGCGAGCGCAAAATGATCGTGTTTCATTTCCTCGAATATGGTCCGTCCGGTGCTGTCATTTTTGGTCAGGTATCCCGGTACTGCATTTTGGTGCGTAATGCTTGGAGCAATTTGCAGTGAAAATTTGTCGGAAAATTTCCTGGCGATAATGATCTCATTGAAAGATAGGATACGATCTGAATAATGGGTAAACAAACTGCTGGTTGGATCTTTTCTTGTATCCAATGATAAGCTGCCATAATAGGTTACACTTACCGGAGATAGCCCTTTAGTTTGCTTTATGAGCGCATATTTTGCACTACCGTCCCATATCTCGTCATATTTCTCAAAACCTAAACCAAGGTACAGGTTGTTAATCGGGGCATAGTCAATACCTATCCTGATATTGGATGAAGCATATAAACCCCAAAAGTCACTGTAGCCATTATTAACGGTACCAAACCTGTGTTGGATGTCCATCTCGAAGGTGCCTTTAACAGGTACCATAACGGTTTGGTTATCAATTATCCAAATACTTTGAAAAGTGTTTTTTACCGGCTTTGCTTTCACCGGGATAATTGCTTCTTTTGCTGCCGAAGTTGTGTCCTGCGCAAAGGTTGTTGTCTGTAATAGTAACAGGCAGCCTGCAAGGCACATGCTTGTTGCGAGCAAACGTTTTGCATATTTTATTTTAAGTTTCACGTCGTTAGTTTTAAGGTGAATTAATTATTCAATGCTCCGGTTCTGATCCAGTCGTAAACTTTTTGCCTGTCGGAAGCAAGTGGCATATGTTCCTGCATGTTTCCATTGATCATTTGATAGAGTTCACTCTGATTTGGGAACAGCGTATTAACATAGCCACCATTTACCAGGCTGTTGAAAGAAACTGCTGTTTCGAGGTCGGGTTTTTGAGCACCGGCAACATGGCAGCTTGATTTTGCGCAATCGGTATTCAATAATGGCGCTATATCTGTTTTATAACTATATTGTTTAGGAGGTGCATTCGGATCAGCTCCGGCCACCGGCAGGATAACGTCTTTATAGCAACCTGTTATGCCGATTCCCAATACCATCAGGAGACCTGCGAATATGATTAGTCGTTTCATCGTAGTTCAGTTTTGGGACTATTTATTGTTAAAGTTTGCATTGATCACAATATCAATTTTGTCGGCAGTCTCTGTACTTATGATACCGTAATCGGCTTTGTTGATCTGGAATTCGAATCTCAATCCAAAATCGCTGTAAGCGCCTGAGGGAACCAGGGCTTTAGGCACGTAGGTTAATTTACCGGTGATGGATTGCGTAATTGGTGATGCCAGACCTCCCTGCCAGGTGAAGTTAAATACCACAATATAGTCATTGGCTGCAGGGTCAAAAGTCACCGAAGTGGTTTTGATCTGGGCAATATTTGTTACGGTCAGATTTTGAGTACCTGGTACAATTTTGGTAGTTGCCAGGGTAGTTACCAAACATCCGCCATCGCGGCCGGGTTCACCGGTATTGATGGTGTTGATCTGTACATAGCCTGCGAAATGGCTCTTTTCAGGTTGACTTTCATAAAAGGCCCATGAAGTATCGGGTAGTGGTTGTCCGGCAACGGAATAATTCTGCAGCTTGGTGTTGTTACTAAGGTCTGCAACGCCAAACTGGTTAAATTTTCCGGTTAGATTTGCGCCAACTTCCAGAAATGGCGTAGACCAGTTAACCGCACTGTGCACTTTATCAAATTTCCATTGTGTACTGTCGCCAGCAGTTAAGCCGGGTAAGTGAACATGATTACCACGGGTAATTTTAACAGCAGTTGAAACCGCGGCTGGCAGCACCTGGTCTTTATGAGTGCAACTTGATATGATCCCATATCCACTAATAATAAGCAGAATGATCAAAAGCAATTTGTTGTTTAGTCGTTTCATAATGAGTGATTTTAATATGAATTGTTATTAAATATTTTAGGCTAAAGTATCCCGGAAATCCGGGAGAGCACATGATAGCAGGCAGAAAATAGGATGATCGTGGTCAGAAAAAAAGCTGCCTGCTATCAGTCAGGAAAATGACGACAGGCACTAAATCAGACCATTGAAGCTAGAAATCGAGCGTAGTAAATTAAAAGCAAGGCTGGGCCATTGCATCTAAATAATAAAGCAGCAATCAGATTGCTGCACTAATCAGACCGCAGTTGTTTTTTTAGAAAAGATAACAGATAGGAGATGGCTACTATAACAATAATTACTGTCACATTTAAGATCAGGCTTGAGCCGTATACTTTCATATCGTTCTGAAGAAAATTAGCACCGGAAGCATTCCCTTTAAAAAGGTCGGGTATAATAGGAATTAGAAAAATGAGGCTATGGAAAAGGGCAAGCCTGCCTCTTTTAGCAAGCATTGGGATACAAAAAAGCATAGCTGTTAGTGCCCATATCACCAGGTAGGGGTGCTGTACATGGGCATTGATGCCCGAAATTGAATAGTTGGGATATAGTTTTTTTAATTGAAAGCCGAGAAAAAGCAAGCCAATCAGCGCATAGGCATAAGTAAGACTAGATGCAAAACGGTTTACTAAACTGTTTTTATTTTGAAAACTACCCGCTAAAACCTGCACAATAGCGTAAACCAGCGGAAACCCTGAGAAAAAAGCTATCAGTTCAAGTTGCTGTATATAGGCAATGAAACTGTCGTTCATATCAAGTTCTGGTCGAGTTTAATAGGGCTTAAAGATCGGCAATTCAAATCAATTGTATTAAAAAAATCATATATGGGCATTCGGGTAATTATAGGGCAGGAAGCATTTTGCCTGTTTAATTAAACCGCAATAGCGCTAAATAAAAAGGGCTGCCAGTGTTTTTATCTGGCAGCCCTTTGTGTTTTATTAAAAAAGATTTATTTACCGTCTGCAATGGCTTTAGCAGCAGCTTCGGCAGCTTTGGCCGAAGCATCATCGTTCCGCTTGCTGCGGTCTTCTTTTATGTTATTCAACAAATTGATGATAAAAGGACCAACGCCACCAAATGCTTTGTATTTAACGCCAGCCAGTTTCAGCTGTTCGATACCTTGTTGGGCATACTCGGGGTTTTTAACCTTTCCGGCCAGGTCGGCAAAGTTTCTGATCAGGCCAAATTTTCCGTTTATATCTGCCTCAACAAATTTGTTGTATACAAAAGGCCATGCTTCAGTTATGCCTCGGGCCGAAAATACCGATATCAGTGATTGCGTAAGCGGACCCGAATTATCTTTCTCAAAACCCAGGGCCAATTGAACTGCCCTGGCTGAATCGAGCTGGTTGATCCCTGCCAGCGCAGCACCCTGTACGGCATAGGACTGACTGCTGATCGCATCATTGAAGATAGCAAGATTTGCCGGGTCCTTTAATTTAGCCAGTACATTGATAGCCGCTGCCCGTGCCAAAGTGTTTTTATCTGTCTTGGCAATTTCTACTAATGCAGGCAATGCAGCATCATGCACAGCCTTATTATTTAATCTAAGTGCCTTAATTGCTTTAATACGTAAACCATAATAGGGATCTTTCAGTGCAGTTAATAATATCTTCTGCGCAATCGGATCTGCCTGCTTTGATTGGGCCGCGTCAATGGCTTCCAGGCGATCAAGGTATAAACCCGCATTCAGCTGTTGAAATGCGAACTCGTCCAGCGTTTTATTGTCGGTTTTTTTAAGGAGTAATATTTTATCGCCATCAAAGTTTACCAGATCTGGTTTGGCATCCAGTTTAAAAGTAAGGGTATCGGCTTTGCCGTTTACCCAAACCTGGCGGCGGTCTTTTTTGCCTCCGCTATAAATGTCTATAGCAACCGGCAGTTTAAATACCTGTCCGTTTTGTTTTTGTTTTACAAATACGCTTTCCGTCTTTGCGGCATCGTCCCATTTGTAACTGATGTCTAATACCGGGTGCCCTGCTCCATAATACCATTGATTGAAGAACCAGTTCAAATCGCGGTCGCTTGCTTCTTCCAATGCAAGACGTAATTGCTGCGCTTCTCCGGTTTTGAAGGCATTTGTTTTCAGGTAAATATTTAAGCCTTTATAAAAGGCATCTTTGCCCAGGTAATTGCGCAGCATACCTAAAATACGCCCGCCTTTCTGGTAAGTTACTACATCAAACACATCCTCTTTATCATTGTAATGGAATCTTACCAGGTTTTTTTCAGCAGCCTGTGGATCTGATAGGTAGGCGGTTTGGTCCTGGTTGTTTTGATCGGCGGCAACATCGGCACCATATTTATGTTCGGCCCAAAGGGTTTCGCTGTAGTTGGCGAACGATTCGTTCACCGTTAAATTGCTCCAGCTTTCGCAGGTTACATAATCACCAAACCATTGGTGAAACAACTCGTGCGCAATGGTACTTGCAGCAAAATCATAATAAGTATCGATCAGGTCGCGTTTGGTTTGATTTTCAAACTCACCATGCAGTGTTGCTGTGGTGTTTTCCATGGCACCGCTCACATAATCGCGTACTACGATCTGGGAATATTTATTCCATGGATAATCAACGCCTGTGATATGCGAATAAAACTCGATCATCTCTGGAGTCAAACCAAAAACGTCTTTTGCATAGGGCGCAAATTTCGGCTCCATATAGTAATCAACAGGTTTGTTGCGCCAGTGATCATGATATACTTTGAAATCGCCTACTGCCATCATAAACAGGTAAACCGAATGAGGCAGATCCATTTTCCAGGTATCTGTACGGGTACCATCGCTATTGTTTTTTTGCGATACCAGAGCGCCGTTGGACAGCGTAACATATTTTGAAGGTACCGTCATAATGATCTCTTCCGTTGATTTTTGCTCCGGCTTATCGATCGTAGGAAACCAGGCCGAAGAACTTTCTGTTTCGCCCTGTGTCCAAATCTGGGTAGGTTTATCTTTTTCAGTTCCGTCAGGGTTGATAAAATACAAACCCCTGGCATCATTGATCGCCGCGCTTCCTTTTACCTTGAGTTGGTTAGGTTTTGAAGTGTAGTTGATATATAAGGTGTACGCCTCGTTGTTAGTATAGGCTCTATCCAATTTTATGGCCAGGCTCAAGCTATCCTGGTATTGGTATTTCAGCGGTGTAGCTTTGCCGTTTTTTACTATCGAAATTTCCTTGATGTCCATCCCTTTGGCATCTAAACGCACCGAGTCGGTAGCGTAAAAATGGGGTTTCAGTGTTACCCATTCCTTGCCATACATATACCGTTTTTTGTAGTCGAACAGAACATCAAGTTTGGTATGTACAATGTCGTTGATCTTTGCGGGTGTTTCGCGGTAAATTTTAAAATTAGTTGAATCCTGCTTGTCCTGTCCCTGGGCATGCAAGGTGTTAAGCCCTACTGCAAATATGCCTGTAAGTATAAATGCAGAGAGCGTTTTTAGTTTGATCATATGTTGTAATTATTGGTTTTTATAGATTTTCCCGTCTTTCATTACAAAAGCTATCTGTTGCAAAATTTTGATATCTGTCAAAGGATTTCCATCAACGGCAACGATATCTGCAAATTTTCCTTTATTGATACTGCCTACTTTATCGCTTAAGCCAAGCAGCTCGGCTGCATTTACCGTGGCAGCTTTTATTGCTTCTAAAGCGGGCATGCCTGCTTCAACCATATATTGAAATTCGAGGGCGTTTTTGCCATGGGCAAACACGCCGGCATCGGTGCCAAATGCGATCCTGACCCCGGCTTTGTAAGCATTACCGAAAGTGGCCTGTATCTTCGTACCAACCTCGGTAGCCTTCCGGGCAATTACCGGCGGAAAAAATCCGGGTACTTTAGCCGAGTCGGCAACAGACTTTCCAGCGATAATAGTAGGTACCAGAAAAGTGCCATATTGTTTGGCGAGTGCAAAATCCTCTTCGTTCATAAATGAGCCATGTTCAATAGATGCTACGCCGCCGATGATGGCACGCTTAATGCCTTCGGCGCCGTGTGCATGGCAAGCTACTTTTAAACCATAGTCTTTCGCTGTTTCAACAACGGCTTTGATCTCTTCCAGCGACATTTCCGCGCCTGAGCTGTTTTCACTCAGGTCAAGCACACCGCCTGTAGATGCGATCTTGATCACATCCGATCCGCGTTTAAATTGAAGACGTACCGCTTTGATCATTTCAGCGGGCCCATCAGCTACGCCATCGTCGGGTCCCATTTTATGGTTAAAGGCATCATCCCTGAACCCGTCCGAATTATCCATGTGCCCACCCGAGCCCGATATGCCCCTGCCTGCTGTAAGTATACGCGGGCCGTCAGTGAGACCGTGATTAATAGCTTTACGCAAACTTATATTTACGCCGCTGCCGCCCAGATCGCGCACGGTAGTGAAGCCTGCAAGTAATGTGCGTTTTGCAAAAATGGCAGCCTGATAGGCAATATCTGCATCAGTTAGGGTAAAGCCTTCAACCAGGGTGTTTTTGTTACCTTCACTTTCAAGATGCACATGGCAATCGATCAGGCCCGGTAAAACAGTTTTGTTTTTCAGGTCGATCACCCTGTCAGCTGGTCCGCCGCTGGTATATCCTTTTTGGATATCGGTTATGGTATTACCTTCTACTACTATCGTTACTGATGATTGAACCTGACTGGAAGCGCCATCGATAAGTTTGCCACATTGTATATAGGTTTTTTGGGCAAATGCCGAAAGGCTGAACATTACCAGCAACAGTGTAAATATTTTATTCATGAATGTGGGGGTTAAACTTTAGCTAATTTATAAAGATTTTTGATTTAATGATTAAGATGCAGGGCCAGTAGCCTTGTTACATCCCTTTCTGCTTAAAGGTGTAATTCGCATGGAATAATATTTGAAAAATACCAGCGCCTCAATCAAACAAAAAAGCTGAAAAGAACATGTCTTTCCAGCTTTAATTTTTATCCTCTGTCCTCTATCCTCTATCTTTTGTCCTTTATCCCTCTTCCTTCCACCTCAATACTAGCAGTATTGCTCAAAAGCATTGATCAAATTGTCGGCGATCATCTGTGCCGGGCGGCCTTCGATCTGGTGGCGTTCTATCATATGAACCAATTTCCCATCTTTAAATAAAGCCATGGCAGGGCTTGATGGAGGATAAGGAAGCATGTATGCACGTGCTTTATTCACGGCTTCTGCTTCCATCCCTGCAAAAACGGTTACAAACCTGTCGGGATGTTTTTCATTTTGGGCAGCAATCCGTGCCGCGGGGCGGGCCATAGCTGCGGCGCATCCGCAGACGGAATTCACTACTACAAATACAGTGCCTTCGCTTTCTATCGCTTTGCTTACCGACTCCGCATCCTTTAACTCTTCAAAACCAACTTTGGTCAGCTCTTCCCGCATTGGGGCTACCAAATACTCAGGGTACATCATATCTGTTTTTTAATATTTGGGCAAAGTTAAAAAATCATTTTTAATCAAAAATCTTCTGCGTGTAATATTAGCAATCAACTGACTTAATTTGATGGCAGTCCGGTGGTTTACTTGTAGTTAGCACAATTTATTTTTATGTTAAATTTCGAATTTTTTTAGGTTTTTGTTCGTCTATTGTTCTATATTGCATCCCCCATCGAAATTTAAGCGACGTATGAATCTAAAACTGACCAATTTTAGTACCATCATCATTGTCAATAAAAACCAGGAGCAAACCAGGGCTATCCGGGTTAAAACAAAACATTTAAACAGGCTTAAACACTACATTATCGGTATTGCCGCTGTTTTTGTGATGCTTGCCCTAACTATCGTTTACCTTACCAACCGGGATAGTAAAGAGGAGCAGGAGCGGCAGCAATTATTATCACAGATAGCCTTGCTCAAAAGCAAACTGCCTGCGGCCGAAGCTGCGGCTTTAGCTACCAATACCAACAAAAGTTCGGCTCAAACTTATATAGAGTCTATACAGGGTAAACTGCAAAAGATAAATGATTATTTGCGCAAAAGGGGGCTGAAGGGTTTTAGTACCAATGATATTGGCGGTGAAAAAAATGCTGATGCTAAATTAAGCGATAACGAAAAGTACTCTCTGTACGACGAATATTTAAGTCGTTTGTTAAATAGCGTGGCATT
The DNA here is from genome assembly GCA_903887275.1 of uncultured Mucilaginibacter sp. Taxonomy (GTDB): domain Bacteria; phylum Bacteroidota; class Bacteroidia; order Sphingobacteriales; family Sphingobacteriaceae; genus Mucilaginibacter. The sequence continues at coordinate 5,939 of CAISPD010000220.1, read as the reverse complement.
TACGCCGATGGGCTATCCTCGTTTAAGCTCTATAACTTCGGCTTTTGGTTATCGTTCAGATCCGTTTGAATCAGGAAGCGCTGAACTGCATCCGGGGATAGATTTCAGGGGAGCAAAGGGTGATCCGGTTAGGGTTACAGCTGATGGTAAAGTTGCCTTTACCGGCTGGAAAGGCGGTTACGGCAATTGCATCATGGTTCAGCATAAAAACGATTTTCAAACGCTGTATGGTCATCTTTCGCATATAGACGTTCGCGATGGCCAGGAAGTAAAAACCGGTGATATTATTGGTAAGGTTGGTTCCACCGGTCGTTCAACCGGTACGCATCTGCACTATGAAGTACGTAAAAATGGCAGGCCCGTTAACCCCGTTAAATTTTTGACGCTGAATAATTGATTGGGTTTTGTTAACCAGTGATTTATAAACCGGTTAATGGTAAAAAAGCGATGTTTTTGATTTATAAAATTTGAAAATATGTTTTCAAGGAAGAATAAAGTCGAGTTGGACCAGCAAGTGATCACTACTTTTCTAAGCGAAGGTTGTGTTTTTGACGGCAATTTGAAAGCTCCGGCATACGTACGTATTGAAGGCCAGATAAAAGGAGATGTGACCATTGACGAGGGCCTGATCCTGGGCGAAAAAGGGAGCATAACCGGAAATATTGTTACCAAAGAGATCATCGTTTATGGCACCGTTACAGGTAATATCAATACCCATTCACTCGAGATCAGAAGTACAGGCCGCATAACAGGCGATGTTAAAACCCAGGTTTTGCAGGTTGAAACCGGCGGAAGCCACAATGGTAAACTCTCAATGTCAGCGCAAAGTAATACTACAGTGCCTAAACACGCAAAAGCCGAAGCTGTTACTGCCTGATTTCATTAAGAAGTTTCTATTCTGTAATTTTGCGGAAAAATCAGAAACATTATGTCGTCATCAGTAGAGACAATTTTCGTTAAATCAAAGGTAAAAGATATGTCGCTGGCCGAATGGGGCCGGAAAGAAATAGGCCTTGCCGAGGCAGAAATGCCGGGCTTAATGGCCTTGCGTGCAGAATATGGCCCATCGCAACCCCTTAAAGGCGCGCGTATTGCCGGCTGTCTGCACATGACCATCCAAACCGCTGTGTTGATCGAGACCTTACAGGCATTGGGTGCCGAGGTTACCTGGTCATCTTGTAATATCTTCTCAACCCAGGATCATGCCGCTGCGGCTATTGCTGCTGCAGGCACTTCCGTTTATGCCTGGAAAGGTATGGATGCTGAAGAGTTTGACTGGTGCATTGAGCAAACCCTTTTCTTTGGCGAAGATCGCAAACCATTGAATATGATCCTTGACGATGGTGGCGACCTTACCAATATGGTGCTGGATAAATACCCCGAACTGGTAGCCGGAATCAAAGGTCTTTCGGAAGAAACCACAACTGGTGTACACCGCTTGTACGACCGTGTTAAAGCCGGAACTTTACCGATGCCTGCCATCAACGTAAACGATTCGGTTACCAAATCAAAATTTGACAACAAATACGGTTGCCGCGAGTCGCTGGTAGATGCTATCCGTCGTGCTACTGACATCATGCTTGCCGGTAAAGTAGCCGTGGTATGTGGTTATGGTGATGTGGGTAAAGGTTCTGCGGATTCATTGAGCAGCGCTGGTGTACGTGTTATTGTTACCGAGATCGACCCGATCTGTGCATTACAGGCAGCGATGGAAGGTTACGAAGTGAAGAAATTAACGACTGCTATTGCTGAAGCTGATATCGTAGTAACAGCTACCGGTAACTGCGATATAGTACGTGAACAACACTTCCGTGCATTGAAAGATAAAGCCATTGTATGTAATATCGGGCACTTCGATAACGAGATCGATATGGCATGGTTGAACAATAATTATGGCGATACTAAAGTAGAGATCAAACCACAGGTTGATAAATATACAATCGAAGGCAAAGATCTGATCGTACTGGCAGAAGGTCGCCTGGTGAATTTGGGTTGTGCAACCGGTCACCCAAGCTTTGTGATGAGTAACTCCTTCACTAACCAAACCCTCGCTCAGTTAGAGCTTTGGTTGAATGCCGACAAATACGAAAACAAGGTATATACCTTACCAAAACATCTGGACGAAAAAGTAGCCCGTTTGCACCTGGAGAAAATTGGTGTTGAACTGGAAGAATTAGATCCGCACCAGGCCGATTATATCGGTGTACCGGTTCAGGGTCCGTTCAAACCGGAATACTACCGTTACTAAGGTTAAAGGGTAAAGGCGAAAGGTAAAAGGTTTTTGCCTTTTGCTTGTTAAAAAAAGGCATGGTCGGGAGGCTGTGCCTTTTTTCATATCACCGCAATACACTCCACCGAAATCAAAATATTGCCCGGAAAAGGCATCACCTGGGGTGCGCTGCGTGCAGGAGGGTTATCTGGGAAAAAGTGGCTATAAACCTTGTTAATAATAGAAAAATCAGGGTCAGCTCCACTTACCATAAATACCGTTGTTTTAACAATTTTGTCAAGGCTGCTACCAGCTTCCTCTGTGATAGTTTGTAAATTGCGGAATGCTTGCCAAGCTTGTTCTTCGTAATTATCGCTAATTAGCTTACCAGTTTCCGGATTCATACCTGCCATCCCTGATACAAATATCAAATTCCCGCTTACAACAGCCTGGGGAATGAATGGGTTGAGACGCGGGACTTTTGCCGTGTTGAAGCTTGTTTTTGATGACATGATTTAAATTACAGTTTATAAGTTCTAATTTACAAATTTTACGTATAAAATTAATTCGCAATCACTCCTACTTCTCCTCATCCTCCACCATACTACTCAAATCATACAGCAGCCATTGTTTCTGTGCTATCTGACGTTTTTTTGAACGCAGCAGTTTGATAAAATCGTAAACGCCTACCGGTTCGTTCCCATTGCCGTGGATGAGTACGATGCTGCCGTTTTGTGCTTTTTGCCCTTTGGCCAGCCAGGCATCGGAGCCTATCGGTATCAGGCCATAATCGGTTACTTTAAACACAACCTGCTGATCTGATACCAGGCCCGGGAAACGGAAAAAGGCGGAAGGTATCAATCCGTTTTTCAGCATCAGTTTTTCCGTAGCCATTACTTCATAGTCGATATCAGTGCCCGGCTCCAATAGAAAATTATCCCTAAGCGGTGCTTTTGCGCTTACCCTGTGGTTATACGAATGGTTGACCCAGGTAATCCGTATCTCACCTGCATCGCGTAACTTTTTGAGCCATTCAATATCTGTTGTATGTTTCAGCATCCATAGCCCACTGACCGAAAGTGCTATAGGAGTTGGTTTTTCTACTTTCTTGAACTCTGTGATCATGTCTGCAAAAAGCCGTCGTTCCAGTGGTTTGCGCGAAGGGCAGAGATCGGCCGTCAGACTGATACCCGTTTCCGAAGGCAATCCCCGCTCTATTCCTGCATCCTGTATTGGGGTCGATTGTTTTTCTGCCTGGCTGATCGCTTTTTCGTAAGGCGTATTTTTGAAAAAAGTGCGTGTTTCGGACAGGGTCATTTCTTTCACCTGGTAAAAGCTGCTTTCGTTGACCCTGGTCTGCAAGGTTTGGGGGTTAACTAGCAGGAAATAATCGCGACCATTGTTCTCAAAACGCCGCAGTATCAGAAGGTCCTGCGGAAAATTGTGTGCCCAGCCATAAAAAACCCGGTAATTGGTGATATTAAGGAAATTTTGCTGGGCTTTGGCTGTCGGAACAAAAGCAACAGCAAATAAAACAATGATGAAGAATTTAAGTGTTTTGATCATTTCAGCATCAAAAATAAACTAATCCTAAAATTGTTTCTGATGTTAATACAGGAATCATGATATTTACCCACTTGCTGCAAAGTTCATTTAATAAACATTGCGGTAATGTTGAATTTTTCAGATTTGAAATTCGAATTAATGATGACTCGCCTATCCGTTAATATCAATAAAAGTGCCACCCTGCGCAACTCGCGAGGAGGTAATAATCCCGATCTGCTGCAGGTTGCCAAAGATTGCGAGCGTTTCGGAGCGCAGGGTATCACGGTGCATCCCCGGCCCGACGAACGCCATATACGTTACGATGATGTATTTGAACTCAAAAAGATCGTCACTACCGAATTCAATATCGAGGGCAATTGCCAGGAGCAGAAATTTGTCGACCTGGTATTGGCCAATAAACCCGAACAGGTGACGCTTGTGCCCGATGTATTGGGGCAGCTGACCTCAAATCACGGTTGGGATACTATCAAAAACCAGCAGTACCTGCAAACGATCATCAAATTATTTAAGGAGGCCGGCATCCGGGTATCTATATTTGTGGACCCCGTAGTTGAAATGGTAGAGGCCGCCGCCACAACCGGAACCGATCGCATCGAATTATATACCGAAGCCTACGCTTCGCAATATCAACAAAATCGCGAGGCAGCCATTGCGCCTTATGTAATAGCGGCTGAGACAGCTCAAAAAGTTGGATTGGGCATAAATGCGGGCCACGATCTCGACTTGCATAACCTGCAATATTTTGCACGGCATATCCCCGGTTTAGATGAAGTTAGTATCGGCCACGCCCTTATTAGTGATGCCCTTTATTATGGATTGGAGAATACGATCCAGCTGTATCTGCGTCAATTAGCCTAGCGGAGAATGGTTAAGCTGCCCGAAAAATTACAATCGGAGGCCAGGCTGATCACGTAGTAATAAACGCCCTGAGGTAAATTGCTTCCATTGATCGTGCCGTCAAAAGCCAGTGCGTAACCCTTATTATCAAAAACTTTCTGGCCATTCCTGGTATATATCCGCACCTGTGCATTAGGGAATTTTTCTATACCCGGTATCACCCAATGATCATTAACCCCATCGCCATTTGGTGTAAATGCATTGGGTATGCTTGACGGATCAAGGCCGACCAACACCTTTACCATCGTCCGGGGGCTTTCACAGGTATAAAAGGCCTGGCTCACATAATAGACTTCGTCTTTCTGAATATCCAGCTGAAAGCGGCCTTCAGTGTTTTTGGCAATTGGAACAGCGCCATTGGTGCTATCATATAAATTGTAGGTGTATTCGCCTAGCGGGTTGTTGATGGTTAAAAAAGTAGTACCCGCGCTGCAAAGAGTTAGATTATTGGCTGATGGTGCTGGTATGCTGCGATCTTCTTCGCTCAATACAATTGGTCCATATGTCTGTGTACAGGTATCAGTCCCTATCGCCGAAAAAAAATAAGTGCCCTGTGGTGCATCTTCCAGGTCTAATTTGTTGGTAATAACGGTTCCGCCGGCATCTTTCCATGAGGCTACAATATAACCCCTGTCGGTATTGGTGATCGTTAACCCTTTTATAGAACCTTTTGAATTTCCGCAGGAAGGTTTTGTTATAACCACTTTATTGGTGTTCAATGTAAACTTGGGCAAAATAGTATAGTAACCTGCGGAGGCAGAGCAACCGCCATTGTCGACCAGTAGTTTGTATTTGCCCGGTTTTAAATTCAACAAATCGGGCGTGCTTCCAACCACAACGCCGTTTTCGTCAATCCATTTAATATTCGTCGCACTATAAATCTTGATGCCTGTAATAGACCCGAATCCACCGCAGGCGCTATTTACCTGAAGATTGGCAGTATTGATATGCGGAAAAGTAAACTCCGAACTTACCTTATTAAAAGTAGCATTTGCTACTACAACGCCAGACAAGGTATTGTTATATGACCAGTTACCCGCTCCATCGGCATTGACGCTGGCAAAATAAGTTTGCGCCGAGCATGATTTACACTTGTCGGTATAATACAAGTCGACTACCGCGTTCGGGGTGGCCGTGCCGCTTGCTGAATTTGCGCTCAACTGGAGCAGGTTGCATTGCGGTCGGAACTGCCCGTTTTCATCAAAATAAATGGCGTTATTGGTGGTACAAAAAAAGCTGTTTCGCGTAAATGTCAGCTTACCGGCAT
>CAISPD010000219.1 GCA_903887275.1 uncultured Mucilaginibacter sp. | reverse complement strand
TTGGAGGCTTTTATCAAGCAAGCTAATAATGAAAAACCATTAATATTTTTCGTCGATGAATTAGACAGATGCAGACCCGACTATGCAGTTGAGGTTTTAGAGCAAGTAAAGCACTTTTTCAGCGTGCCGGGAATTGTATTCGTTCTTTCGATTGATAAGGTACAACTTGGCAATGCAATCAGGGGTTTTTACGGAAGTGAACAAATTGAAGCGAACGAATATTTACGGAGATTTATTGATTTAGAATATACAATTCCAAGACCGGACACCGCCACGTTTTGCACTTATTTGTACCATTATTTTAAGTTCGATGAGTTTATTAATTCCAAAGACCGAATGCATATAAGCGACTTTCGGGGCGATAAGCAAAACATCATAAAAATCTCAACTATTTTATTCACGGAAGCAAGTGCTACCTTAAGGCAACAAGAAAAAATGTTTTCGCATGCAAGGATAGCCTTAAAGCTTTTCAATGATTTGAGTTATATCTTTCCAACACTTTACATTTTACTCATCTATATCAAGAATTATCAGGCAACACTTTACAAAAAAATTCGTAACAGAGAATTTAATATTCAAGAATTAATTGATTCAATGAAGGAAGCCTATCCTTCAAAAATCAGTGCCGATGATTTGCGCATTTTTACATACACTGAAGCGCTGCTCGCTTTTTTTTATTACAACTATTACAAGAAAGTTGATAGGTCGGCTAAACTCATTGAATATAACAATGAAACTCGGAAATATGAATTGTCGGTTAATTCTATTACCGATAAAATGAATGGCGATTTAACTTTTCTGAGCATTGTTGAATCTTTTAATCGTTCAAATTTTGACCAAATTGAATTGGACTTTCTCCTGAATAAAATTGACTTATTGGATAATTTACCGGTGCAATAATGAACGAAGCCGAAACCAGAGCCGAATATATTGATCCTGCATTACGCGCGGCGGGCTGGGGCGTGGTGGAGGGTAGCCGGATAAGGATGGAGTACCCTATCTCGAAAGGACGGTTGATCGGTAATGGAGAGCGGCAGAAACCTATAAAGGCGGACTATGTGTTGCAATATCGCAACCGGAATCTGGCGGTAATAGAAGCCAAACATTGCGGACTTGAATGTTCGGAAGGTGTCGGACAGGCAAAGGACTATGCAGAAAAACTTCAAATAAGATTTACCTACGCGAGCAATGGGTTATCAATCTATGGTATCGATATGCAGCAGGGTACGGAGGGCGATGTAGCCATCTACCCTACCCCGGAAGAATTATGGTTGATGACCTTTGGCAACGAAATTGTTGCTCATCCTATACAGGCGGAAACTAAGGATAAACTTCTTACAATCCCCTTTGAGGATAGAGGCGGCACATGGCAGCCCAGATATTACCAAGACCTTGCCATTACCAATGTATTAAACGCCGTTGCGGAAGCCAAGAAAAGGATACTGCTTACGCTGGCGACGGGCACGGGCAAGACGGCAATAGCCTTTCAGATAGCATGGAAATTATCTAGTGCCAAGTGGAACATCAACAATGACTTTAGCAGACGACCACGCATATTATTTTTAGCCGACAGGAACATATTAGCAGATCAGGCTTTTAATGCATTCTCAGCTTTTGAGGAAGATTCACTTGTAAGGATAAATCCCGCAGATATTAAAAAGAAAGGCCGCGTACCTAAGAATGGCAACGTCTTTTTTACCATATTCCAAACGTTTATGAGCGGGGCCAATGGCACTCCCTATTTTGGCGACTATGCAAATGACTTTTTTGATTTTATCATCATTGACGAATGTCACCGCGGCGGAGCAAGCGACGAAAGTAGCTGGCGCGACATATTGAATTATTTTAGCCCGGCAGTACAGTTGGGCCTAACAGCCACCCCTAAAAGAGATGCCAATACTGACACCTACAGGTATTTTGGTGAACCGGTATATATCTATTCATTAAAAGATGGTATTAACGATGGGTTTTTAACGCCCTTTAAAGTAAAACAAATCAACACCACAATTGACGACTACTTGTACACCAATGACGATGATGTTGAGGAAGGAGAAATAGAAACGGGCAAGCGTTATACCGAAGATGATTTTAATACCAGGATACAGATAAAGGAGCGTGAACAATACCGCGTATCGCTTTTTTTAGATCTGATGAACCAGAATGAAAAAACAATTGTGTTTTGTGCCAAGCAATCACATGCAGCACTGATACGCGACCTGATAAATCAAACCAACAAAAGCAAAAACCCCAATTACTGCCACCGGGTTACTGCATTTGACGGCAAAATTGGCGAACAACATCTTCGCGACTTTCAGGACAATGAAAAGACAATCCCTACAATATTAACCACCTCTAAAAAACTAAGTACGGGTGTTGACGCACCTGAGGTACGCAATATCGTATTGCTACGCCCTGTAAAAAACCTGATTGAGTTTAAACAGATTATAGGCCGTGGGACTCGATTATTTGAAGGCAAGGACTATTTTACTATTTATGATTTTGTACAGGCTTACCAGCACTTTAACGACCCCGAATGGGATGGTGAGCCCTTAGATCCGGAACCGGCAAAGTCTGGCAAGCCCATCAAAGACCTACCCGAAGAGCAAACAAGCGAACCAATTGCATCAGAACCAAAGGAAACCTACAGGCGAATGATCAAGGTGAAACTGGCAGATGGTAAAGTTCGCGAGTTACAACACATGGTCCGTACATCCTTTTGGGGTGCTGACGGCAATCCGATTTCGGCAGAGGAGTTTTTAAAATCAATGTTCGGCACCCTGCCCGACCTATTTAAAGACGAAGACAACCTGCGCGAATTGTGGAGCAGACCTGATACCCGAAAAAAACTATTAGAAGAATTAAACGAAAAAGGCTTTACCAAAGGTCAATTGCAAGACCTGCAGAAGATGATCCACGCTGAAGATAGCGATCTATATGATGTGCTGGCCTACGTAGCATTCAAAACGGACCCCATTGACCGGGAAACCAGAGCAAGCCGCGCAAAAGCCAAAATACACCTACACAGCTATGACCCCAAGCAGCAGGTGTTTCTGGATTTCGTATTACAACAATACACAAACGCCGGGGTTGACGAACTGGAAGAAGCCAAGTTGCCCAAGCTTCTTGAACTGAAATACCATGCCATTGCGGACGCAAAACGTGAGCTTGGTGATATTTCTTCGATACGGAATACCTTCATAGAATTTCAGGCGCATTTGTATGAGCGGGAGGCTGGTTAGTGTAAATTTTTTTCTTAGAAAATATAAACAATATCTTGGATAAAAAAATAACGATTATAAAACGACGAATAAATTTGAAACGGAAAATATTTACTCCATTAAGACACTTGTTGGATCCATTAATTGTTGAATCAATATGTGCACTTTAGTACAGGGGTTGTGTGTTGCATGCCGTTCGTCCTTAAAATCACCTTCTAGCAATTCTGCCCATTTTATTGCCTGTGCTTGATTGCCATATTTCTGCAATACATTGAAAGTGTTTGGGTCGTTTTTTTTATAAACGTAATCTTTTCCACTATTCTTTTTTACTTCCCTTTCAAAAAAAGACTGATAGTCTTGTCGTGACATAGCATTTCGGATTAATTGAAAATGTAAAAGAAACCAAAGCTCGAATGCTTCATTGGTCCAAGCACAGTCTATGTAATTTTGTTGGGCAGTTAGGATAGCTGAATTGAAACGATCGTCTGAAAAACTGTCCTTGTCAAATACTGCCCAAATCTTATCAAATTCTTGAT
>CAISPD010000218.1 GCA_903887275.1 uncultured Mucilaginibacter sp. | reverse complement strand
TGAAGTGGCAATCGCAAGTCGGCAAAGGCCTTACCCAACCACGCTTCGACAGGCTCAGGATGACACCCTACGCGCTGTGTTTCAGAAAACAGGCTTCCTGGTAATCCTTCAATCTTACGAATCGTGGTTCAGAAAATAGCCCGCCATGCCTCCTTGCGATTGCCACGTCGCCCCCATTGCCTGGGGCTTATGCTTGCTCCTCGCAATGACAATTTTTTTAGGCATCCGGGTAATCCTTTTCCCGATAGCTATCGGGACCGACGAATCGTGGTTCAGACAATAGCCGCCCTGCATTAACATTTTTTATTATTTTGCGGGGAATGCTCAAAGCCCTGTACTAAATGCCCTCAACCAACAAGAAAAAATTTGATGCTTTAACCGGGTTGAGATGCATAGCTGCCTGCATGATATTTTTGTATCATAACCGGAAATACTGGTGGGCACATTACCCGCATTTTCTGATCCATATTTTCAATGAGTTTTACCTGGGCGTATCTATCTTTTTTGTACTGAGTGGGTTTTTGATCGCCTATAATTACAACAATGTTAATATCAGCTCTGCCGGCGATTATTTCACATACCTGTTAAAGCGTATCGGTCGCATATTTCCGGTTTATTGGTTGGTGTTAACTGCATATTACCTGGATCCTAAGTTTGGTAATTTCGATTTCGACATCTTTACTTATTCCCTGTTTCATGGCTTTTCAGAACGGCACAACCTGGATGCTATTGCACAAGCCTGGTCGCTTACTGTTGAAATGACTTTTTACTTTTTTGCTCCCCTTATGCTCTTCCTGATCAACAAAAAACTATCCTATGTTTTGTATTTCCTGCTTGCTTTATTTAGTGTTTTTTGGGGTATTGGTCAGGCGCTGCATCATTCATCACTGGCAGGCTTTTCGTTTCTGTATCCCTTTGGTTTTTTAATGAACAGTACTTTTGCCGGCCAATCGGCTTTGTTTTTATTTGGGATGTTGCTTGCCCGCTATGTTGAAAAACAGGAGCTCCGGTTTGTCGGTGAACTGACCCGTTTTAAATACAAGACAGTGTCCGGACTTATCGGTTTGCTGGCCATCATGCTGCTGTTAACTGCTTTTCAAAAAAACCTGCTGGACCAAAGTAATAATTACACCCTGGGTAAAGTAGTCCAATTGACCCTGCTTCCAGCAACGATCATCGTTTTTATCTGGGGGTTGATCGATGAGCGTACCTATATCAGCAGATTTTTATCGTCTAAAATTATGTTGCTCCTGGGGAATGCTTCATTTGCCTTTTACCTGGTGCATATCAGTTACGTCAACATGAAACTGAAAAAGTTCGTTTTACTGCCTGACCGGAACTTTGTATTGTTATGGCTGATCTCGATCGCGATTTATTTTATTTACGAGAAGCCTGTTTATGGTTTTATTAAGAAGGTACTGGATAAAAAGAGAGCAACTTCGGTTGTTGGGCTTGGTTAGTAAGCGAGACGCTTGAACCTGCGGGAGGTGATTAAAACCTATGTCATTTCGAACGAGCGGAGGGGGGAAGAGCGCCGGGGCGAGGAGAAAACTTTTCGAATATGGCGGGCGGACAGGTTGGTAAGTGTTAGGCTTGAATAGGCTGGGGACTCACAATAGTTAATAAAATATTTGTCCGGGAGTGCCAACAAGTGCTAAATTTAAACCACTGGTTATATAGCTTTAAACTAAAACCTGCAAGCATCAAAAAACAATTGCATCCAATAGCCCAATCTCAAAAAAATGGATCAAAAAATCGGAACAAAAGAAAACCCCCTGGCGCTAAAAACTCCGCCATTGAGCTCGGAATATACCATGCATACTGATGTAAAAGACGGGAAGGAGGTTTTAGTTTGCACGGTAGGTAAAACGGTTTTGCTGTATGATTATCGCTGCCTGAACGACTTGCACGAAATGCTTAAAAAACATGGCGACTGGATGGAATTAGGCAGTGCCGATGAGCAAAAACCAGCAAAAGAAGGTACGGTAGAAGCCTGGGGCCGTTCCGAAAGTAACCCGGTTGGCGGCTGGTATGGTCTGAAAAAAGGTTTGCGCGGAAGGTTTGGGATGTATATTCCACCATTGATGGAGGCACTTGGCCTGGCAGAAGTAACCCACGATGCCAAAGGGAATAAAATGAAGGCGATATAGCGGAATACTCAACAGCTTCAGCAGCTATAAGCGTAACTTTACTTGCACAACTCGGTCACTGGCCCTTACCGTTTACTGTTTGTTTATACCATAGCTTTCCCTTATAACGGATGTTGTCCCCGACAAACCAGTTGTCATCTGCGCTTAAGAAACGAAGTTCTTCCACTCTTCTTAGTTTATTGTAGGGCGCTGTCGTACGAATAATTCGTGATTCAATAAGGTCTTTATACTCTATTGATTCCAAAACTATGTAATCATTGCCGCTACGATAAACAGCTTCATCCTGCCAGTTTGCGTTCGGTGCAATAAGGTTTAAAACGAATAAAAAGGCAACCAACATAAGAAAACAGGGGATTACTAGCACAGCTAGACCCGAGAACCATCTATCGTACCGAAGCAGACTAAACATCACTATACAAAGAAGGATGAAGAACCCGCCTAACCCTATTCCCCCTACTACCACTCTCTGAAAATAGTCAGGTTTAAACTCTACAGAAAAGATACTTTCCCATGGCAAAAAGGCTAAGAGTGTGACTAGCACTAAAACTATTGTTAGCTTGACCGGCCAAATAGGCTTCTTTTTAGCGACCATGTACTTCGCAGTTATGATTAAAGATTTCGTACCTCTAAAATACTAATCCAATCCTAAGAAGAAAACTCCTTTTTTAGGGGGATCTTGGATTAGCAGAGTAGCACAGGGATATATTGTTGATGCTAATTCCAGACTTTCTATCAGCTTAGCTAGGTTATAGAACAATTTTATTGTTAGCCTGGAATTTACCTATCTTCCCAACCGATACCGAGGTATTCAAATTCGCCCTGATCTTTGGCGTCCTCTATGCTCTCGTACCATGTATCATTTATAGATTCCTATTGCTCCTTACTGGAGGTTAATACTATTTATTTGCTATCAGCGTAAAATTATATTCCTCACCCCCGAATGGAACGGTCACGTATATCTTGCTTGAAATATCCGGGCTAGCATTAACCACGACCGTTCCTATCAACTTTTGTCCCTTAAACAGGGTACTGGGCCTCAAAAGTATTTGATTCAGAGATTGGTTGTACTGGTTGAAACTTCCCTCCATTTGATTTAGCTCCTGGCTGCTTCTGGCATTTGCCTGATAAGCCTTATTTGCGTCATAAGTTGTAGTTGTTGAACTACCCGAGCTAAAAGTTCCATTATTTGAAACTGTGGAAGTGTATGTTGTTGAAGTTGAATACCCCGCATTTTGGTTATTATAACCGTCGTTTATGGCTTTAGCCATAATAGAAAAATTTTCCTGACGACGTAATTTTCTCATATACTGATCGGCTGTATAAACCTGAAGCAAAGTTGATGTGCCTTCGTCTTCAAATGCAACACGAATACTATCCGGTCTGGCATCTGCTCTGTTTAGGTTGATATTTAAATATCCTACCGTTAATTGTAGCTGCCCTCCGGAAGGTTTGATAGCTGTCAATATGATCATTGCGTTTGGTGTCCTGGATACGATATAGGTATGGCCTGAACTTAAAAAGGTGTTGTTAGGGTCAATTGTATTTGGGTCTGGTTTGTAATAAAAGCCAGGACTGCAGGCGAGCATTAGCAATGCAATACCTATTAACAGAAAGTAAGATTTAGTTTTCATGATGTGAATAAGGCCATCACCATATCGGTTATCATATGGTTGTTTCCCAACAAAAGTATGCACAACTGTATGCACATTCGAAGTTAATTATAATAGATTGCAATTAAAAAAGATATACAGAAGTCCACCCCCTGGAGATCGTGGTCAAAAACCCAGGTCATTTTGAACGAGCCGGGGAGGAAAGTGCGCCGGGGCGAGGAGAAAACCTATAAAACATATTTCAAAGGCGTGCAAGGCAGAATGTAAAAGATTTCTCCTCGCCGCCAACAGCACATGCTAAGCTGGCTCGTTCGAAATGACATGGTTTTTTATTGATATTTTTCCAATACGCTGCATCAAAGACTGAAGTGCAGGTAAAACAAATAGGTCCTGACGTTTGTCAGGACCTATTTTATAGTCGGGATGAGAAGATTCGAACTTCCGACCTCCAGCACCCCATGCTGGCGCGATACCGGGCTACGCTACATCCCGAACTAGGGTGGCAAATATATTAAATACACTTTCAATTTGAAAAAAACCGCATATTTATGGTTGATATGAGGGGAAATCTACTTTTTAGTCCTGGTCGTGCCTTAGGCCTAATTTTTTTGTTGCTGATTTTTGCCACCTGGTCATGCAGTAAAAAAGGGGGATCTACCCCTACGCCCGATATCACACTCAAATCTGTGGCGCCCTTCCCGGTTGGGGCAGCCATTAATCCCTGGCTGCTAAAAAGCAATCTGGCTTATTTTGACCGCGTAGCAACTGAGTATAACAGCATTACTACCGAAAATGTACTTAAATTCAACTTTGTAGAGCCCGGGCAAAATCAGTTTGATTTTAGCATGGGCGATACTATACTCCGCTTTGCAAAGGCTCAGCACATGCGGGTACATGGGCATAACCTCATCTGGCATAATGCCCTGGCTTTACCCGATTGGATCATCAACTTTTCGGGAGACAATGCTGCCTGGGAGGCCATATTCAAAAACCATATCGAGACGGAGGTAGCGCATTATAAAGGACAGATCGCTTCCTGGGATGTGGTTAACGAAGCCTTGCGTGACGACAATGGAGCCATACGCAACCTGGACGTAAACCCGGGCGATGGCAGCATTTGGCGCAGACACCTCGGACCCGATTATATTGCCCGCGCATTCCAATACGCCCATGAAGCAGACCCCAACGCCCTATTGTTTTACAACGATTACGGTCAGGAATGGAACAGCGTTAAGGTGGATTCCATGATCGCTTTGGTTACCGGGTTAAAAACCCGGGGTATCCCCATCAGCGGTATCGGTATGCAATGCCATATTGATATCAATATGAGCCAGGCCAATTTTAAAATTGCTTTGCAGAAGCTTGTGGCTAGTGGTTTGCTGATCCATATTTCCGAACTGGATATATCCGTAAACCCGGGTAACGACCCCAACATCAGCTACAATTATGCTTTGCAACTACAGCAATCAAATATGTACCAGTTTGTAGTTCAAACTTATAAAAACACGGTCCCTAAAGCGCAACAATACGGTATAACCACCTGGAATGTAGGTGATGCCGACAGCTGGATCCCAGGCTTTTTCAGGCGAAAAGACTGGCCATTGCCTTTTGACAGTCTTTACCGTCCCAAAAACTGCTATAATGGTTATTTGAACGGACTAAAAAATTGATATCTGGCAGGCGGATTCGAAAGCGTAACGCTTACACTTTTTAGGGTTCAAGCGAACGGATTGAACCGGCGGTGGTATATCTTTTGCAGAATATCAATCCGGGTACCGATATCATTAAATTGTTATAATTTTGATCAGCAGGTTTCGTTTTAATCCTATTGAAAAAACTTGCATCTATTTAACAGCATGCGGCAGCCGGGGAATTACGATTTATTAGTAGCGAAGATTGATACCTACATCCGCAAGTATTATTTAAATAACTTGCTGCGGGGGCTTATCTTTTTGGGCGCGGGTCTTTTATCTGCCTTTGTTATCATTACGGTTTCTGAATATTATGCCGATTTCAATTCGGGCCTCCGTACTTTTCTTTTTTACTTTTTCATCCTGCTAAACCTGGGCCTCATCTGCTGGTTGGTTTTACCCTCGTTATTAGCCTGGCTAAAATTAGGTAAAACCATAAGCCATGATCAGGCTGCTTCAATCATTGGGAAGCAATTCGCCGAGGTAAACGACAAATTACTGAATACACTGCAGTTAAAGAAGATGGCAAATGAAGCCGGGCAGAACGAGCTCATTGCGGCAAGTATCGATCAAAAAATTGCTGCACTTAAACCCATCAGTTTTCCATCGGCTATAGACATCAGCCAAAACAATAAATATTTAAAGTGGGTCATTTTTCCGGCTGCTTTAATCATCATCATAGCGCTGGCAGCACCCGCTATTATTACTGAAAGCACCAAAAAAATTATCAGGCATAACGAATATTTTGCACCGGTGGCCCCATTCAGGTTTGTGTTACTTAACAATTCATTGTCGGCAGTGCAGGGGCAGGATCTGAAGCTGGACCTAAAACTTGATGGCGACCAATTACCTGCAGAGGTTTATATTGAAACCGGAAATAATACTTTTAAACTGGATAAAGAAAGTATCAGTCGCTTCCATTATCAGTTCAGTAACCTGCAAAAAAATACTTCGTTTAAATTTACAGGCAATGGCTTTTCTTCGCCAACCTATCAGGTAAAAGTAAACCTTAAACCATCGTTACTTCATTTTGATGTCGATCTGGAATATCCTGCTTATCTTCATAAAACAAATGCACACCTGAGCAATGCAGGCGAATTAACGGTACCCACCGGTACCAGGATCAAATGGGAAATGCATACCCAAAATGCCGCCGGGTTAACTTTTGAAATGGATGGCAAACAAAGCGAAACGGTCAAAGCCGGCGATGATCTGTTTGAACATTCAGAGCGCGTTTATAAAAATACATTCTGCAAACTTGTTCCCTTAGGCAGTAGGGTTGACCATGGCGATCAGGTTTCATATCCTGTCAATGTTATTGCTGATGAGCTTCCGGCCATAACGGTTAACGAAAAGAATGACTCTATCAGTAATAAGGCGCTGTATTTTGATGGAAAGATACAGGACGATCATGGTTTCACTTCATTAACCTTTAACTATAAACTAGCTGCACCGGGTGAAAAAGGCACGGAAAAAGTGATCAGCAAAGCCGTTAAAGCTGAACTGAGTAAAACGCAGTCGGATTTCTTTTATTTCTGGAACCTGAAGGATATAGGCGCCAAACCCGGCCAGCAGATCACTTACTACTTCGAAGTGGCGGATAACGATGGCGTAGCCGGACCAAAAAAAGTACGTTCGCCGGAACGAACACTGCATATCCCCGATCAGGCCCAGGTAAATGAGCATCTTGAAAATGAAACGCAGGCGATCAAGCAAAAAATGCAGGACGCTATAAAACTTGCCGGCCAGATAGAACACGAATCGCAAAAGTTAAATCAAATGTTATTGGATAAAAACAGTTTAACTTTTGATGAAAAAAAGCAGATCGACGAATTGCTGGAGAAAAAGAAAGACCTGGATCATCTGGTAAAAGAAATTCAGGACGAAAACAAAAAGAATATTTATCAGCGCCAGGAGAATCAGCAACAAAATAAAGAGCTTGAAGAAAAACAAAAGGAGATTGAAAACCTTTTTAACAATGTGCTCGACAAGAAGACCCGCGAAATGCTTGAAAAGCTGCAGGAAATGATGAACGAGCAGCAAAAAGACGGCACCCGCGATCAGCTATCGAAAATGCAGCTGGATAATAAAGCGTTAAAAAAAGAACTTGACCGCATATTGCAATTGTACAAGAAGCTTGAATTTGATCAAAAACTTAATCAGGATATAAACCAGCTGAACCAGTTGGCAGAAAAACAGCAGCAACTGGCAGAACAAACCAAACAAAAAGACAATCAAACCAAAGAAATACAACAGCAACAGGAAAAATTACAGCAGGAATTTGAAGACGTAAAAAAAGGTTTAGAGGATCTGCAAAAACAAGATGAAGCCGCTGAGCAGAAAAATAATTTTGAGAATCCTAAGCAGGATGAACAAAAAATAGAAAAGCAAATGCAGCAGAGTAACGAGAGTTTACAAAAGAACGATCGGAAAAAAGCATCGCAGGAGCAGGAGCAATCGGCCGAACAAATGAAGCAGCTGGCAAGCAAATTACAGCAAAAAAATGAGCAGGAGGAGAGCCAGGAAAGCAATATAAATGCCCAGCAATTGCGCGAATTATTAAAAAATTTGGTGAACAGCTCATTTGACCAGGAAAAAGTGATGGAAACATTAAAAAATACTATTCCTACTGACCCAAATTATACTATATTAGCACAAAAACAAAAAGACATAAAAGATAATCTGAAGACAGCAGAGGACAGTTTGTATGCCATAAGCCGGAAAGTGCCGCAAATACAATCAACTGTAAACCAGGAGATAGCGAGCATCAATCAACATATTGACCGGGCACTTGAAAATTTGGGCGATCGCCGCACGCCGGAGGCCAACCGAAACCAGCAATATGCCATGACATCCATGAACAACCTGGCCCTGATGTTGAGTGAAGCGCTGGAGCAGTTGCAAAAAGCGATGAAGAATTCAAAGGGCGGAGGAAAATCAAATCAACCCTCCCTTTCGCAATTGCAAAAAATGCAGCAGCAGCTCAATCAGAACATGCAGAAGATGCGGGATCAGCTGCAAAAGCAGGGGAATATGTCACAAAGTCAGCGAAGCGGCTTGAATGAGCAGCTGGCAAAAATGGCACGCGAACAGCAAATGATCAGGGAGGCGCTGGAAAAAATAAATCAGGAAGAAAACAAAGACGGTACCAGTAAGTTGGGCAATTTGGACAAAATTTCAAAAGAAATGGAACAAACTGAAAACGATATCGTAAACAAGCGCATTACTGATGATTTGCTAAAGAGGCAACAACAGATCCAAAGCCGGTTACTTGAAGCTGAGAAAGCTGAGCGGCAACAAGAACAGGATCAGCAACGCGAAAGCAATGCTGGCAAGGATCTGCCTCCGGGATACATAAAAGCGTTACAGGATTATCAGCAAAAAAAAGAAAAACAAACCGAACAGATTAGGACTGTATCTCCGGCACTTAATTTGTATTATAAACAAAAAATAAAATCTTACTTTGATCAACTTAATGCCCATTAGTATGCAAGAAGCAAACGTTCAGACCAGTGAACTTTATACTTTACAGCTTCCGTCAAAACCGGAGAGCATAACGTTGCTGGAAAACCTTATCGAGCAAATTGCTGACAAGCACCATGTAAGTGAAGATACTTTCGCTAATATGATGACTTGCCTTAACGAGATCGCGATCAACGCAATTGTACATGGCAACAAACTGGACGAAAGCAAAAAGGTGATCGTTAATGCTGAAGTTGAAGCCAAACGCGTGATCTGGACGGTCACAGACGAAGGTGAAGGCTTTGACTATGACCACTTACCCGACCCTACAGCTGTTGAAAACCTCGAAAACCTTACCGGAAGAGGTGTATTTATTGTTAAACAACTCGCAGACCAATGTGTCTTTAATTCCAGGGGAAATGAAGTAGAACTTCATTTTAAGATCTGATGCCCGCAATTCATTTTTTTGAAGAAGACATTCGTTTTAATCTTAAAAATAAAAACAAGCTGAAAGCGTGGATCAAATCCACCATAGCTAACGAAGGTTACTGGCTGAATGAGATTAATTATATTTTTTGCTCAGACAGTTATTTGCTGAACATCAATCAGCAATACCTGGCACACGATACTTATACCGATATTATCACCTTTGATAACGCTGAAAAAGAAAACGTTATCGAAGGTGATATTTTTATTTCCATAGAGCGTATTCGCGAAAATGCCGAAAAATTTGAAGCAGGTTTCAATAACGAGCTTCACCGCGTTATCATCCACGGCACCTTGCATTTGCTCGGATATAAAGACAAAAAGCCAGCCGATAAAGCATTGATGACCTCCAAAGAAGATCAATATTTGGCTACCAGAAATTTTACATAAGGCAGATAGTTGCCCGGCGGTAAAGCAGATTATTCCCATTAACTTTACAGTTCAAAGTTCTGTAAACAATTTTTACCGTCATGAAAATATTAACGTTAATAGCAGCCATTTTATTTGTTGCGCCTTCTTCGGTGTACGATTTTAAACTAAAAAGTATAGATGGTGAAGCATTTTCCCTGGCAAAATACAAAGGGAAAAAAGTATTGATCGTAAATACTGCCTCAAAATGCGGTTTTACCCCTCAGTATGCCGAACTGCAGAAACTATCTGAGCAATACAAAGGCAAAGTTGTTGTTGTGGGCTTCCCGGCAAACAATTTTGGCCAGCAAGAGCCCGGAAATGCTGTTGAGATCAAATCTTTTTGCCAGAAAAATTATGGCGTTACCTTCCCCCTCAGTGAAAAAGTGAGTGTTAAAGGTGATGATATTACACCATTGTTCAAGTATCTGATCAGCGCTCCAAATCCTGAAGGTATTACCGGCGACGTGGGATGGAACTTTGAAAAATTTCTGGTTGACGAAAATGGTAAATTGATCCATCGTTTCCGTTCTAACGTTACACCGCTTTCGCCAGAACTTACCAAATATCTATAACACCGGGACGCCGACTATGATAGCAAAGCTCTAATAATTTAGGGCTTTTTTTATTGCTTTGGCTGAGCCGCCTGTGCCCTGGCGCTGGAGTCTTTTTGAACTTTTTTGATCGAGTCCTGCCTGGCTTTGATTGCTTTTTTCTTCTTTTTATTGAAGTAGCCCTTTAAAAGAAAATTATCCTGTGCTGCTTTCAGATCGGTGTTCAGCGTAGTTGTGGTAGCATGAACATTGGCTATCGTGGTTTTTGCCTGATTTACTGTTCCTTCAATATCTCTGGCCATTTTATCATCGTTCAGCAATCTGCCGATACTGCCTTTTCCATGATTTACTTTATCAACTACCTGCGACAGTCCGGCGATAAGGCTGCCTGCATCGTCGGTTATCCCGGTGATTTTTTTGATCATCTTGTCCATATCAAAAGGATTTACCGCAACTAACTGATCGCCATTTTTAACCTCTTCCGAGGTTGTAGCGCCGCCCGGCGATATGGCAACCAATTTATCCCCCATCAATCCATCGCTTGCGATAGATAGTTTGGCATCTCTTTTAATAAACTTCCTCACATTTTCATTCAATGAAAGTACAACCTTAACGGTAGTATCATTAATGATCAGGATATTCTCAACAACGCCAACATTGATGCCGGCAAAACGTGCATTGTTGCCAAGCTGCAGGCCATTTACATCCTTAAACATTCCCTGTACATGGAAATTTGCAGAGAACAAGCCTTTTTTGTTGCCGATAAAAAACACTGCTATTACCAGCACTGCCAAACCTGCCATTACAAATAGCCCAGTGCGTATCTTTTGTCCCGATGTAGTTTTCATAGCTATTATTTAAAAAAAGAACTAACATGTTTATCCTTTGAGTTTTTAATCGCCTCAAAGCTTCCTTCAGCAATAAATTCACCATCAGATAAAACCAAAACGCGGTCGGCAGTTATAGCTGCACATTCCATATCATGGGTAATGATGATAGCGGTGGTTTTATACTTTTTTTGAATTTGCAGCACCAGGTTGCTGATCTCGCGTGATGTTATGGGGTCCAGCCCGGTTGTTGGTTCGTCATAAAGCATCAACTCGGGGTTTAAAACCAGGGTACGTGCCAAACCTGCTCGTTTGCGCATACCTCCAGACAAATCTGAGGGCATTTTGTCGATCGATTCAAACAAACCTACACTCTTTAAAACCTCTTCCACGCGCTTATCGATCTCGGCCTGGTTGCGCAGCTTTAAGATGCGCATTAACGGAAATTCCATGTTTTCACGTACAGTCATGGAGTCATAAAGTGCGCCGCTTTGAAATAGAAAACCAATGCGGGTTCTTAGCTTTTTTAACTCTTTTTCATTTAATGATGATACTTCTTCGCCAAAAACCTGAAGGACCCCGGCGTCAGGGGAAATCATCCCTACGATACATTGTATGATCACCGATTTTCCGGAGCCCGACTTACCAAGCACCACCACATTTTCCCCTCTTTTTACATCAAGGTCAATATCTCTCAATACTTCTTTTTTGCCGAATGATTTCTTTAGTCCCTTGATATGCAAAACGTTTTCGTGCTCCTGGACGGACGCTGTTTCTTTGGTTGTTAAATCCCACATATATCAATAGATTAGGGTATTACTAACCTGTACAACAATAGCATCTATCACAAATATCCAAAGTGAGGCCACAACGACCGCCGAATTAGCTGCGATACCTACACTTTCAGTGCCTTTGTTTGAATTGTATCCTTTATAACATCCGATAAAACCGATGACGAAACCAAAGAATATGGTTTTGATAAATGCAGGCAGCAAATCGCTGAAACCCAGGGAAGCAATACACTTGTTGAAATAAAGTAGGAGGCTAACGCTTCCGTTGATATTGATAGCAAGGAAACCACCGAGCAAACCTAATACATCGCCAAGGAGCGTTAATAGTGGCACCATGGCAGTGGTAGCCAGGATACGTGTTACAACCAAAAACTGCATTGGATTTGCGCCCGAGACTTCCATGGCATCAATCTGCTCGGTAACTTTCATGCTGCCAAGTTCGGCGCCGATGCCGGAGGCTATTTTACCGGCGCAAATAATGGCTGTAATAACCGGGCCTATTTCCTTTATGATTGAAACGGCGAGTGATTTTGGCAACATACTTTCGGCACCAAAACTAATAAGGGTTGGTCGCAGCTGCATAGCCATAACCAACCCCATGATAAATGCTGTAGTGCCAACGAGTGTAAATGATTTATAGCCGATCTCGTAACACTGACGAATAAATTCCGACCATTCAAATCCACCTCTGAACAAATTCTTTAAAAAATCTTTCAGAAATGCCACTTGCTCGCCCTTCTCTGCCAGCCGGCTTCTCCATCCAGACAATGCCTCGTCGTTCATGTTTGTTTTGATTTTAAACAATTGAATTATAAATTGTTGTAAAGTTCAAAACATCCAGGCCAAACTGCAGAGGCTTATTAATGCATCGGTATTTCGATGATCAATATCCTGGCCTGCGATTTGGTTTCAATATCAAATGAACCTGTTTCATAAACACCAATTGCATCCCTTTTGTTTAAAATACTGCCATCTACTTCCGATTCCCCTTCTACCTGTAATACATAAGCACCATTTCCAGGCGTCTTGATGGTATAACTTACCTTTTTACCGGCCTCAAAATCGCCAAAAGATATTGCAGCATCCTGATTAATGAAAAGCGTACCGGCGTTTGCGTCGCCAGAAACTACGGTAGTAAGTTCATTTAATTTAAGGTTATCTGTAAAGCTCCTTTGATCATATCTGGGTTCAATATCTCTTTCCCTTGGAAAAATCCAGGTTTGAAATAATTTGGCATCTTCCGTTGACGATGGGTTGTATTCGGAGTGTAATATGCCGGTACCTGCCGACATTACCTGCACCTCGCCAGCTTTGATCTGACCGATATTACCCATGCTATCACGGTGTTCGAGCGTACCCGATAGCATTACCGTAATGATCTCCATGTTATCGTGCGGATGCATCCCGAAACCTTTCGACGGTGCTACCGTATCGTCGTTCAAAACCCGCAATGCGCCAAAGTGTACTTTTTCAGGATTGTACCATGGGCCGAAGCTGAATGAGAAATCAGATTGTAACCAACCTAAGTCGCTGTGTCCCCGCTCGCTTGCAGGGTAAAAAGTCTTTTTCATTTTTTTGAGTTCCCTCGTTTTATGTTTTTATATGTTTAAACATACAATTTTTATTCCATAGCTCCGGAATGCGTATTTTTGCATAAAATTACAATAAACATGCCATATAAAGCAGTTATTGCAGGCGCAAGCGGACTAATTGGCAGTTCGTTATTAGAATTGCTGTTAGGGTCGCCTCAATATGACGAGGTATTATTGCTGGTGCGAAAAGAATTGCCGCTTTCTCATAAGAAGCTGGTGCAGGTGCTTGTTGATTTTGAACGACTCGAAGATTATCAGGCCAGCATCAACGGTCACGCGGTATTTTGTTGCCTTGGGTCGACCAGAAAAAAAACACCAGACCTGGCTGGATATCGAAAAATTGATCACGACTATCCATTGCAACTTGCCCAAATTGCGGTTCAAAACCGGACCGTACAGTATCACCTGGTTTCGGCTTTGGGAGCTGATCCAAAATCTTCAAATTTCTACAGTAAAATGAAGGGCGAAACGGAAGAGGCAATCAAAAAAACAGGCGTCAAAAGTCTGCATATATATGAACCCTCAATACTTACAGGCGACCGTAAAGAATCGAGGCCAATGGAGCGATTTGCCATATTTCTGATGAAGGCCATCAACCCCCTGCTGATCGGCAGTTTAAAAAAATACAGAAGCATCCCTGCAGCCACGGTAGCCCAGGCGATGTATAAACAATCATTAAAAACAGAAGAAGGTATATTTGTCCATTCTTCTGAACGTATAAAATTAATTGTGTGAGTACTTACCTTTCTTCCGAAAACCTTGGACATTCATTTCACGACCATTGGTTATTTAAAAATCTTACTATAGGCATTAACCGCGGACAGCGGGTTGCATTGGTAGGTATCAATGGAGCGGGCAAATCAACCCTTTTGAAATTAATGGCCGGAAAGTTTTTACCAACTGAAGGTAAGATCGTTCAGGCAAGGGATCTGCGTATAGGTTACCTGGAGCAGGACCCATCCTTTGAAAAGGCATATACCATAAGTGATTATATATTTCATTCCGACAATAAACAGCAACAACTGATCCGGAAATACGAGGAATTGCTTGAAAATGAACCTGATAACACTAAAGCTATTGATAAAATAACCGAGGAGATCAGCGACATTGATGCCTGGGAATACGAATACAAGATAAAAACCATTTTAGGTCGTCTTGATATACACCACCTTAACCAAAGCATAGATACTCTGTCGGGCGGGCAAAAAAAGCGTCTGGCGCTGGCGAAACTGCTGATTGAAGATCCGGATGTTTACCTGCTGGATGAGCCAACCAACCACCTTGATATCGACACCATCGAATGGCTGGAAAAATTAATGACCGAAGGCAATAAAACATTGCTGATGGTAACCCACGACCGCTATTTCCTGGATAATGTTTGCAACGAGATCATGGAGATTGAAAATGGTAAGATATTCGATTACCGGGGAAAATATGGTTACTATCTGGAGAAAAAAGCTGAAAGAGAGGCTACGCTAGAAGCACAGTTTCAAAAGAACTCCAACCTGCTGAAAAAAGAACTGGAATGGATGCGCAGACAACCCCAGGCACGTGGCACCAAATCAAAAGGACGCATCAATGCATTTTACGAATTGGAGGAAAAAACCAAATATGGCGGCCCCAATGCTAAGGTTGAATTAACAGTTAAAACATCACGGCAGGGAAATAAAATAATTGAAATAGAACATCTCCACAAAGGTTTTGGCGGCAAGGCCTTTATTGAAGATTTTAATTACATATTCAAAAAAGGCGACCGTATTGGTCTTGCCGGTAAAAATGGCAGCGGTAAATCAACCCTGCTCAACCTTATCACCGGAGCGTTAGCACCGGATAAAGGTTCGGTTATTAAAGGTGAAACTACCGTATTGGGCTATTTCCACCAGGCGGGTATCGTATTTAAGGACGATGAACGGGTAATTGATATCGTAAAAAACGTAGCTGAATTTATTACCATGGCCGATGGTAAAACCATCTCGGCTTCTGCCCTGCTTACCCTTTTCCTTTTTCCACCAAAAAAGCAATATGGCTTTATTGCCAACCTGAGTGGTGGCGAGAAAAAGCGCTTGCAGCTTCTGCAGATATTGATGAAAAACCCCAACTTCCTGATCCTGGATGAGCCCACGAATGATCTGGATATTGACACATTAAATGTATTAGAGGAGTTTCTGACCAACTACACCGGTGTGCTGATGCTGGTTTCCCACGACCGTTATTTGCTCGACAGACTAACCGATCAGCTTTTTATCATGGAAGGAAACGGGACAGTCAGGATATTTAACGGCAATTATTCATCCTATCGTTACGAACTGGAGCAGGAAAAGCAACAGGCTAAAGTGGTTCAGCCTGCATCGCGCCCTGAAGAAAAACAAGCTCCCGTCAAAAAAAATAAGCTTGGTTTTAAAGATCTTAAAGAACTGGAAACTCTGAATAAGGAGATTCCTGCGATAGAAGATCAGATCAAAAACCTTACGGAGCTATTGAATTCAGGCGAAGCCGACCATGCCCGTTTGAGCGAATTGGCCAAACAGATACAACAACTGACAGAACAACTGGATGATAAAAGCCTACGTTGGATCACCCTAACCGAGTTGAACGAATCGTAAAATGAAGATCTCTGATATCATAGCATCGGCAGGCGTTATCATTTTACTGATCGCGTTTCTGCTTAACCTGACCAAAAAAATGCAGGCGGGTAGTTTTGCCTACAGCCTGTTAAATTTTATCGGTGCCGGGCTTTGTTGTTACGCATCATGGCTGGTTACCTTTTACCCATTTATAGTATTAGAGGGTGTTTGGGCGCTTGTCGCCCTGATATCATTATTTAAAGTTCCACGTGGAACATCGGCAGATTGAAGTAAATTTGTACGTTCCACGTGGAACATGGAGGAAAGATGTTTAATAAATATGATGTTATTGTAGTAGGTGCCGGACATGCCGGTTGTGAAGCCGCAGCAGCAGCAGCCAACCTGGGATCCACTGTGCTACTCATTACCATGAATATGGGCACCATAGCCCAAATGAGCTGCAACCCCGCAATGGGTGGCGTGGCAAAAGGGCAAATCGTACGCGAAATAGATGCCATGGGTGGTTACTCAGGAATCATAGCCGATAAGACGACAATCCAATTCAGGATGCTCAACCTTTCAAAAGGTCCGGCTATGTGGAGCCCGCGCGCCCAAAATGATCGTATGCGCTTTGCCGAAGAATGGCGGATAGCATTAGAAAAAACTCCAAACGTAGATATCTGGCAAGATATGGTTTCCTCCCTGCTGGTGAAAGGAAATACCGTATGCGGCGTAAAAACTGCGTTGGGGATAGCAATAGAAAGTGAAGCAGTTGTACTTACCAATGGTACTTTTCTAAACGGAGTGATCCATATAGGCGAGAAAAAATTCGGTGGTGGCCGTACTGCAGAAAAAGCAGCTACCGGTTTGACTGAGCAATTGGTAGAACTGGGATTTGAAGCCGGCAGAATGAAAACCGGAACACCTCCAAGGGTTGATGGCCGCACACTTAACTACAGCGTTATGGAAGAACAATGGGGAGATGAAGACCGTGGTCGCTTTTCATTTACCGATGCAGAACTTCCAAAGGACCAAAGATGCTGCTGGATCACCTACACTAATTCTAATGTGCATGAAACCCTAAAAGAAGGCTTCGAAAAATCGCCGATGTTCACGGGACGTATCAAAGGATTGGGGCCACGGTATTGCCCATCAATAGAAGACAAGATCAACAGATTTGCCGAACGGGAACGTCACCAGATATTCGTAGAACCCGAAGGTTGGAATACCGTAGAAATTTATGTGAACGGCTTTTCCACTTCGTTACCAGAAGATGTACAATATCGGGCATTAACGCAAATACCAGGATTCGAAAAAGCAAAAATGTTCAGACCGGGTTATGCTATTGAATACGACTATTTCCCGCCAACCCAGTTAAGCTTAACCCTTGAAACAAAACTGGTAAGCAACCTATTTTTTGCCGGACAGATCAATGGAACCACAGGCTACGAAGAAGCCGCTTCGCAGGGATTTATTGCAGGTATCAATGCACATCAAAAAATAAAAGATAAGCATGAACTGATCATGAAAAGATCAGAGTCCTATATCGGTGTATTGATCGATGACCTGGTTACTAAAGGAACCGAAGAACCCTACCGCATGTTCACCTCAAGGGCAGAACATCGCCTGCTTTTACGCCAGGACAATGCCGATATCAGACTCAGCCCGATTGGCCACCAACTAGGATTAATAACTGATGAGCGACTACAAAAGGTAAACCAGAAAATAAACGACTCGGATAAAATAGTAGCCTATACAAAAACTGTTTCAATAGAGGCAGCTACCGTAAATAGTTTATTAGAAGAATTAGGTACTACCCCGCTCCCTCAAAACGTCAAAATATTTAACGTTGTTTCGAGGCCGCAAGTCTCCTTATACGACCTGGCCAAAGCTGACCAGGCCTTAAGTAATTTGCTGAGCCAATACAATAAAGAAACTATAGAACAAGCTGAAATAAAAATCAAATACGAGAGTTATTTTGAAAAGGAATTAGATATTGTTGAGAAGATGCGTAAAATGGAAGACAAGGAGATCAATCCCGAATTCAATTATCAATCGCTGGTATCTCTGTCAAAAGAAGCTCGCGAAAAACTGATGAAAATAAAACCGAGAACTTTGGGACAAGCTTCGCGTATTTCGGGCGTTTCACCTTCGGATATCTCAGTTTTAATGGTTCACATATCAAGATAAAATATATCTATTTGATTATCAATATTTTATAAAATTTTCGTTTAAATCGATTATTTTTAATCCGGCAGGATAATCTTCATAAAAACATAAAATTAATTTAAACGGGCTAAAAATGGCGTTAAATAAAAAGTCGGCTTTTTCTCTTCAAAATCTATTGATATTTTCCATCGCCCTGGTGCTTTTAGGTTGCGCAGCTATGCAAAAACCACAGGGAGGCCCCAGAGACCGCACACCACCCCGCCTGATAAAAGCGACGCCAGAAAATATGACCCGGAATTTCCGCGCCAAACAAATTCGTTTAGAATTTGATGAATTCTTTTCGCTCAAAAACCCATTCCAGGAAATTAGTATAAGTCCGGCACAGGAAAAGACGCCAACTTACAAAGCGAACAAAAAAACACTCGTTATTGATTTTAAAGATAGTCTTCAAAAAAACACCACTTATGTGATCAACTTCGGTAAAGCCATAGCCGATGTTAACGAAGGTAACATCCTTGACAATTTTACTTATGTATTTTCTACCGGACCGCATATCGACTCCCTTAGTATTTCGGGCGACGTAAAAAACATGTTGACCGAAGAACACGAAAAAGAAGTGACCGTTATGTTACTTACACCAAAACAGGATACGATATGGGCAAAGAAAAAGCCGACAGTTTACGCCACTACCGACACCTCTGGTAATTTCACCTTAAATAACCTGGCAGCAGGCGACTACCGGATCTACGCGCTAAAAGAAGCTTCGCCGAACAAAATATACGATAACGAAAACGAACTGGTAGCTTTTAAAAAACAAACTATACACCTGACAAAGGATACAGGAAATATTCACATCAGTCTGTTCAAACAGGAACCTGAAAAAATCCGATCCATCGAACGACGATTTGATCTGGATGGAAAACTCTATTTCACATTCAACAAACCACTTGACAAACCAAGTGTTAAAATATTAAGCCCGGCAGAATTAGATAAACAGAAGCTGGTATATTTTAACAAGACCAATGATACCATTGGAATATATATGCGAAGCATGGAATTTGATTCGATCAAAGTATCCTTTCTTCAAAACAATAAGCCTCTGGATACAATAACCCTGCGCAAGGGGCGAAAAGAAGCCTATACCAGGGTAATAACCTTACAATACAATACCAGTTTAGATAACCGTTTACGACCAGCAACCGACCTGCAAATGATAGCAAGTTTACCAATTGAGCGCGTAGACCAATCGCAAATCACACTTAACGAAGACTCCAATACGGTAAGCAATTTTACGATCAACCAGGATACATCGAACCTGAAAAAGCTATCTATCAAATACAATTGGAAACCTAACAGCCAGTATAAACTCTTCTTTAATGAAGGCGCACTGATTGATATCTACGGCGACAAAAACAAGAAATTACTGAAACCCTTTATTGCAGACAAAACCGAGAACTACGGGCAGCTGGCCTTAAAAATCAAAATACCAGACAGTACTACTGCCTATGTAATAGAGTTGCTCAACGAACAGAAAAAAATAGTACATACCGACCCGGTTACCAAAAACGCTACAATCACCTATAAAAACTACCCTGTCGGGAAGTATAACATCAGGGTTGTGTATGATACCAACAAAAATGGCAAATGGGACACCGGTAACGTAAAACAAAAACTATACCCGGAGAATATCTGGTTATACAACAAAGAATTAACGATACGTTCTAACTGGGATGCCGAAGAGAATCTGACAATACCCAAAGAGATAATTACACCTTAAACCAACCCGAATACAGGATATAATTTTGCGGTAATTTGCGCAAAAGTTCTTTTTGTTCTCCACTTAAGGGTTTGATCTTCCGCGCCGGACTACCTGCATAGAGGTAACCTGATTCACAAACGGTATTTTCCAGTACTACAGAACCTGCACCGATAATAACATATTCTTCTACAACAACATGGTCCATAACAATAGCGCCCATACCAATAAGCACATGATCTTTCAAAGTACAGCCATGCACCAATGCATTGTGCCCGATGGATACATTACTGCCTATCTCTGTAGCCGCTTTTAAATAGGTACAGTGAATTACCGCGCCATCCTGTATGTTGGTGTTATCGCCAATATTGATATAGTTCACATCGCCCCGGATCACTGCATTAAACCAAACCGAACAATTGTCGCCCATTGTTACATCACCAACAATTGTAGCATTTTCGGCGATATAACATTCTTTACCCCAAACCGGGCTTTTATCTTTTACAGGCAGGATGAGTGGCATGGTTGTAATGAGTGAATGAGTGAGTTAGTGAATGGGTGAATATATGATTTGCGGTTTTTTATTTATGTTTGATTCAAAATTAGCGGAAATAGCTCAGTTGGTAGAGCATCAGTTTCCCAAACTGAAGGCCGCGGGTTCGAATCCCGTTTTCCGCTCCTTTTAAAATATTCTTCGCCACTATCAAAACACGGTATCATGTAAAGGCTCAGCATGAACAGGATAATCGGTGGTATAATGCAAGCCCCTGCTTTCTTTACGCAGCATAGCAGATTTGATCACAATATAACTTACCTGAATAAGGTTACGTAACTCACAAAGCTTTACGGAGAGTTTGGTCTTTTTATAAAAATCCTCTGTCTCTTCATACAACAAATGCAAACGCCGCATTGCACGTTCCAACCTAAAATCCGACCTCACAATACCCACATAGTCGCTCATCACCTTCTGCATTTCCCGGATATTATGGGTAACTAAAATATCCTCGTTAGACAATTGAACTCCGTGCTCGTCCCAATCCGGAATGTTGCGAGGTAAAACAATGTTATTAAACTTAGCTGCAGCATCTTCATAAATACGATGGGCAAACACCAAAGCTTCCAATAACGAATTAGAAGCCAAACGATTGGCACCATGTAAACCTGTAGACGAGCATTCACCGCAGGCATACAAATTAAGTATCGATGAACGTCCGGAATGATCAACCAGTATACCTCCGCACATATAATGGCAGGCAGGTGCAACAGGAATCATATCCTTGGTCATATCAATACCAATCTCAAGGCACTTGGCATAAATATTAGGGAAATGCGCCAAAATATCTTTCTTATTCCGATGGCGGATATCCAGGTAAACAAAATCTTCTCCCGATTTCTTGATCTCGGCATCGATAGCCCGGGCTACAATATCCCTTGGCGCCAGCGACTTCCTTTCATCATATTCCTGCATAAACTCCTGCCCATTGGTGCGCTTCAGTATTCCACCAAAACCTCTGACAGCTTCCGAAATTAAAAATGAAGGATATTCGCCAGGATTATACAAAGCTGTAGGATGAAACTGAATAAACTCCATATTTCTAACTTTACCTTTAGCGCGATAAACCATTGCTACACCATCACCCGTTGCAATAGTAGGATTAGTAGTGATGGAATAAATATGCCCGGCTCCACCCGAAGCCATAACCGTTACTTTTGAAAGAATTTTTTCAACTAAACCATTTAAGGTATTTAATACATACACCCCATAACAGGTAATATCTGTTGTAGACTTATCTACAAACTCCCCAAGGTGATGTTGTGTTATCAGATCTACCGCAAAATAGTGCGTAAGAATAGTAATATTAGGGTTTTGATGTACCTGGTCAAGCAAAGCACGTTCAATTTCCCAACCGGTTATATCTTTGTAATGAAGTACCCGGTATTCTGAGTGGCCGCCCTCTTTGGCAAGGTCAAAACGGCCTTCATTTGTTTTATCGAAGTTTGTTCCGTAATCAATAATTTCCCGGATCCTTTCCGGCCCTTCCTTAATTACAATTTCTACAGTACCCTTATCACACAGGTCATCACCGGCAACTAATGTATCCTCAATATGTTTCTCAAACGAATCCTCTTTTTTATCCACAACCACTGCAACACCCCCCTGGGCATACTTAGTGTTAGATTCGTCTTCATTTGATTTAGTAACAATCAGTACTTTACCATGTTTTGCAGCTTTTAATGCAAAGCTTAACCCGGCTATTCCAGACCCTATCACCAGGAAATCACAAGTTCTAGTCATTTTATTAGTATATAGTGTGTAAAAGTACAGCTTATGTTAGAAACCGCTTTAAATGGTGTTAATTTTGTGTAAGGAAAAAGATGATAAATAAATAAATAGTTGAAAAGTGACTTTTGTATGGTGGTAAT
>CAISPD010000217.1 GCA_903887275.1 uncultured Mucilaginibacter sp. | reverse complement strand
GGCACAAAGATACACAATTAAATAAAATTTATAAAATAGTATGTTAGAAATGATTCCAACGCTTCCGCGGAGGTACTGCCATACGATAATAGCGCCGATTAACAACCAGGCAAAAATTAACACGAAACGGATCAGCGGATCTGGCAGCAAACTAAAACAGATAGAAACCGGCAAAAAAACAAAGCCAATATTGATATAAGTAAGGTAGGATACCGACAAATATTCACTCACCAGTCTGTTGATACTAAATACATAGCCAAGAAATTTTACCAGTAAAAACTTTACCGCAAACAACACCAGTATGATGAGCGCGAGCGACAAAAAGAGTGAAAACCCGCCAACACTATAATAATATACATGCCGGTAAACTGAAAACTGGTACAGAAACAACCCAAAAGAAAGCGCAAAAAGCAGGAACAATGCTACAAATGTCCAGGAATTGATCACACCTTCTTCGCGGCTCACCTGATTTAAAATGCGTTTACTGTAAAAGGAAGTCCATATACTGTCCAGATCTTTACCCATTACCCGGTTTAAAATTGCAGCATAGATAAGTAATGCCAGTATAACGCCAATAACCCAGGGATCGCGCGAAGGGCGGCTGCTCCCTTCCTTTAACAGACTTTTTTCCGGGGCCCTGATGTCCAGAAAATTGTTGCCTCTGTAAAGTGTTTGCTTCAGTAGCGTATCAACTAATGCGTCGTGCTGGCTCCTGGCAGCAGGCCTTATAAAAATAGTAGATAACGAATCCTGCACATACTGTTGGTGTTGTTGCAGGGCCTGCGCAACCGAATCAAGAAAAGGCAGAGAGTTTTTACCGGCAGCATTGGCCGGGGTATCTGTTTTATGCAGTCTTGCGGTATCCGTGCGAGCTATTGCGGATAACGAATAAACCAATAAAAACAAACAAACCGCGATCAGGCGCATGAATAAAAACCCTCGTTTACGGCTGCAAAAATACCGGTTTATTTGTTTGTTTGTGAGAATAATTTAGACAGATGGCCAACAACAGGCACGAAGCGCTGAATGGCTATCCCATCAAAAGCTTCGCACTGCGTGGCTATCTGTTATTTTTTCCTGCTTCCGGCAAGACGATACAGCGTTGCTATCAAAACATCGATCTCGGCACAGGTATTATAAAACGCAAGCGAAGGCCTAACGGTGGTCTCAACACCAAAGCGTCTTAGAATAGGCTGCGCACAATGGTGTCCAGACCTCACGGCAATTCCTTCTTTATTCAATTCGGCACCAACCTGCTCTGTGGTGTAACCATCCAGCACAAATGACATAACACTTGCTTTTTCAGGTGCTGTACCGATCAAATGCAAACCGGGTACGCTTTTGAGCAATTGGGTAGCATATACCAGCAGGTAGTGTTCGTACTGCGATATCAGGTCGATACCTAATTTGCTAACATAATCCAATGCAGCCCCCAGTCCTACTGCATCAGCGATATTACCCGTGCCAGCTTCAAACCGTAAAGGAGCCTTATGGTATTGGGTGTATTCGAAGGTTACATCTTTGATCATGTTTCCTCCACCCTGCCATGGCAAGGTCTCATTCAATAAATCTTCCTTCCCATATAAAACACCGATTCCGGTAGGCCCGAAAACTTTGTGTCCCGAAAATACAAACCAATCGGGATTCAAACCCCTTACATCCGTACGCATATGTGATACGGATTGAGCACCATCCAATAGCACCTTAGCACCAGCCTGATGAGCCATTTCTATAACCTGCTTTGCCGGTGTAATGGTACCAAGTGCATTGGAAACCTTAGAGAAAGAAACCAGTTTGGTTTTTGGCCCCAATAGCTTTGCAAATTCGCCAAGGATCAACTGACCATCATCATCTACCGGAATAACCTTTATTATGAGACCCTTTTTGGCTGCTAACTGCTGCCAGGGAACGATATTAGCATGGTGTTCTAAGTGACTTAAAATAATTTCGTCACCAGAATTCAGATTTTGTTCGCCCCAGCTTTTCGCTACCAGGTTGATCGCTTCGGTTGTTCCACGAACAAACACGATCTCGTTAGGTGAGCCTGCATTGATAAAGCTCTGTACCTTTTTCCGGGCATCTTCATACGCATCAGTAGCTCTGGCTGCCAGTTCGTGTGCAGCACGATGTACGTTTGAGTTTTCGTGCTCGTAGAAATAGCTTATCCGGTCAATTACCTGTTTAGGTTTTTGCGTAGTTGCAGCGTTATCAAGCCAGATCAGGGGCTTACCATTCACCGTTTCTTTTAATATTGGAAAATCAAGCTTAACACGGTTAACATCAAATGAACCACCATTGCTGCTTTTAAACTCACCGGGCACCAGTCCGGCACTTTCGGCAAGCGTCTTAAAATGGTTTTTTTCGTTCAGAAAATAAAAGCCGCTGGCGGAGGGAACGAAACCCGGCAACTGAGGCGCCAGGGGTATATTTGGGATATTTTTTAATATTTCACCCAGCTGAGCATCAAAAGGCTGGGTAGTCCCAAATGGTAAATAGTCAAATGAAGAGGGTAACGCATAATTGCTCTCCATATCAAGAGGTGTTTTACCACCGGGCAGTAATGCGTTGATATTGTTCAGATATGAATCAAATTCGTTGTCAGTTCTTACCGTTGATTCTTTCGCTCCCTGATGCCTGGTGTTGTTAGGATCGGGGAAGCTTGTTTGCGGATTTGCAAGGTCCACCGCATTATGCTGTTCAACAGCAGAAGGTGAAATACCACTGCCCGCTACTGATTGCGGAACATTCCCCAAGCCGGTAGCATTTGCGCCCGGCAGGCTGGGTGAACTTCCCGGAATTTCCGTTGCATTTACTTTTTCAAGCGCAGAAGGCGACTTGCCTCCTCCAGCAACTGAATTTGGGATATGTCCCAAACCCTGATTGTTAGGATCGGGGAAGCTTGTTTGCGGATTTGCAAGGTCCACCGCATTATGCAGTTCAACAGCAGAAGGTGAAATACCACTGCCTGCTACCGACTGCGGTATTTCCGGCGAACCAAATACCGGATTGCCCGATGGGAAATTTTGGCCCTTACGTAAATCGATGGCATCCGGCAAAGGAGACCCGGGTGAAGATGCACCTAAACCACCGAGGGCCGGAGGATTAAACCCTGACCCCGCCGGAAAAATCGGCTGTATTCCGGAAATAGCCTGTGGCGACTCAAAGCCACTAAGTACAGGTCCGGCAGATGGTGGTAAACTTGAATAGGCCGATGAAGCGGGCAGGTTGCCAACACTTAAAGGGTTCGACTCATTGACATCAAACCCCGGCGGCTGGGCATACTGACCTGAACTCAGACCCGGTCCTGACGTGTCACCAGGCAAAGCCTTGAAAAACTGGTTAGCCAGTTTCTCCAGCTCAGCGATATCCGGAAAATCTTCTGGAAGATCACTTGTAATCATAATAGTTACCTACTTCAACGTCTTCCAATACAGCGATGGCGTCATCAACCAAAACTGCTACTGAACAATATAATGAAACGAGGTACGAGGCAATAGCCTTATTATTGATGCCCATGAAGCGCACTGACAAGCCCGGCGATTGCTCACCTGGCAAGCCTGGTTGAAACAAACCAACTACACCCTGGCGGCTTTCACCAACACGTAACAGTATGATTTTTGTTTTACCATTTACTACGGGTACTTTATCAGATGGTATCAGTGGAATACCACGCCATGTTAAAAATTGAGAACCCAGTAATGAAACAGTTGGAGGCGGAACACCACGACGGGTACATTCGCGTCCGAAAGCTGCTATCGCTAATGGGTGCAATAAAAAGAATCCGGGCTCTTTCCAAACCTTGGCGATCAGGTCATCAAGATCATCCGGTGTAGGTGCACCGGTACGGGCCTTTATATGTTGTGAGGGCGCTATACTATGCAGTAAACCGTAATCTTTATTGTTGATCAGCTCACTTTCCTGACGTTCTTTAATTATTTCGATGGTCAGGCGCAATTGCTCGCTGATCTGGTTATAAGGTTTGCTGTAAAGGTCAGATACTCGTGTGTGAACGTCAACTACCGTATTTACTGCGCTCAGGTTGTATTCACGCGGATTCTCCACATAATCAACAAAGGTTGCTGGTAAGGGTCGCTCATCACGCGCTGAACAATCGACTTCGACATTTTCGGCGTGCTTAACTTTATTTAATCTGTAAACGCCAGATTCTACCGGGATCCAGTTCATCAAATGCGTTAACCACCTTGGGGTAATAGATGAAAGCTGCGGTACCGTACGTGTTGCGATCGCCAGCTGCCTTGCTGCTACGTCGCCTAAAGCAGTTTGCTTGGGTTGTTGCTCGGCCATTAATTTGATAGATTTAATTACGAGACAAAATAAGACAAAAACATGCTTAATTAACTAACAGTCAGCCTTAAAATTGTTAACATTAAGTTCTGTTTAGTTTGCATTTATTGTAGTATATATTAAATCTATAGATTTAATATATTATCAAATATAGCACATTTCCATTTCATTTTTGAAGTTAGAATTAAATTGGTCTGCTTACTTTTGAGTGATTAGGTTACATTCAATTAAAACAGGATTCAATTGCTATGCGGCGGATGCTCGTACTCTTATTGATTGCCATTAGCAGTGATGTTACTGCCCAGTTAAAAGTGGATATTGTTCTATGTGAGAATAAACCGCATCCGCTTGGCGTTTCCTGTAAAAGTCTTCATTTCGGTTGGGAAATCAGTTCGCCGAAAAATTCAGCAAAACAAAGTGCTTTCGAGCTGGTTATTTCGAGTTCTGAAAAAAATTCCGAACACGGAATATATGATGTTTGGAACTCTTCTGTTGTTAACAGCAAGCAATCTGTATTGGTAGCTTACCGGGGAAAAATATTACGTTCGGCCACCCAGTATTATTGGAAAGTGAAAGTTTGGGATCAATTTGGCAAGCCATCAAAATGGAGCAAGATATCCTCTTTTTGTACCGGTTTGGAAAACAAAAGTGATTGGAAGCAGGCCCGCTGGATCGGATACGAGGACCTTGCGGATTCGCTGCGTTTAGCCCCCGGGGCTGATGACTCAAATGCTGATAAAATCAAAAACAATCCCCTGAAAAGGCCTGTTACCCCACTTATCAGAAAAGAATTTAAAATCGCCAAAACGGTCAAAAGTGCCTACGCATTTATCAGCGGGCTCGGTCAGTACGAACTTCTCATTAATGGCAAAAAAGCAAGCAATGGCTTTTTGACACCCGGTTGGACCTACTATGATAAAAGTTGCCTTTATAATGTGCTTGACATTACACCGCTATTAAAAAATGGCAATAATTGTATTGGCGCGATTCTGGGTAATGGCTTTTTTAACATCAACCGCGAACGGTATTCTAAATTGGTCGATGCATTTGGAATGCCGAAAATGATCTGCCGGGTGCTGATCCGTTATAACGATGGCACTGAATGCGACCTTTGCAGCGATGCCAGCTGGAAAGTATCTCCATCGGCCATATTGTTTAACAGCATATACGGAGGCGAAGACTATGATGCAAACCTTGAACAGGGGCATTGGGCCGAACCGGGATTTGACGACAGGCATTGGAAATATACAGAATTGGTAAAGGCTCCGGCAGGTCATCTGTTAGCCGACATGGATTACCCTGTAGCAGTTATGGACACTTTCCAGGTTAAAAAAATAACCGAACATGCACCAGGCATTTTTATTTATGATTTTGGGCAAAATTCCTCCGGAATCGTAGCGCTGAAGATCAGGGGGCATAAAGGGCAAAAGGTTAAACTGATCCCGGCGGAGATATTAAACCAGGAAAAACTGGCCAATCAAAATGCTACCGGTAATCCCTATTATTTCTCTTATATTATTAAAAGCGACAGCACCGAAACATGGGTGCCCCAATTTACTTACTATGGATTCAGGTATGTGCAGGTTGAAGGTGCACGGCCGGATACTTCAGTTTCAAATTATCTTCCGGTTATTTTACAACTTACTACCCTTCATACACGTAACGCTGGACCTTCCAATGGCTCATTTGAATGCTCCAACGAGCTATTTAACCGGATTTTTACCCTGATCAACTGGGCTATCAAAAGCAATTTACAAAGTGTAGTAACCGATTGCCCTCACCGCGAAAAACTAGGATGGCTGGAACAGGACTATTTAATGGGTACTTCAATCCATTATAATTTTGACAATTATAGTTTATATCGCAAACTTGTTTTTGACCTGATGGATGCCCAGCAGGCAAACGGCCTTGTACCAGACATTGCCCCGGAATATGTACAGTTTGATGGCGGCTTTCGTGATTCGCCCGAATGGGGCAGCAGCGCAGTGATACTACCCTGGCTTTTATATCAATGGAATGGCGACCGCGACATCGTTGAAAAAGCTTTCCCGATGATTAAAAAATACGTTGCTTACCTGGAAAGTAAATCAAACCATCATATCCTTGACTACGGCTTAGGCGACTGGTACGACTATGGCCCTGCAGCCCCGGGTTATGCGCAGTTAACCCCGCGGGCGCTGACAGCAACTGCTATTTATTATGATGATGTAGTGCTTGCCGGTAAAATGGCGGCGGTACTGAAACGATACCGGGATGAAAAAGCGTTTGATGATCTGGCTGGCCAAATTAAACTCGCTTTTAACAATCGTTTTTTCGACGCGGCTACTAACACCTATTCCACTGGCAGTCAAACCGCCATGGCAATGCCGCTAAGCGTAGGTTTGGTTAATGGGAAAAATCGCAGCGTGGTTTTACAAAACCTGGTCGACTCTATCAAAACCCATCATTACGCGCTGACTGCCGGCGATATTGGTTTCCATTTTTTAGTAGATGCATTGGATAAGGCTGAACGGGGGCAGATTATTTACGATATGAATAACCGCGACAATGTGCCGGGCTATGGTTACCAGTTGAAAAAAGGGGCAACCTCCTTAACCGAATCCTGGGCCGCACTGGAAGAAGTGTCCAACAATCACTTGATGCTCGGACATATCATGGAGTGGTTTTATAGCGGATTGGCAGGCATCAGCCAGGAAAGCGTTTCGGTAGGTTTTCAAACACTTAAAATCAAACCCCAGCCTGTAGGCGATATCAATTATGCCAAAGGAAGTTTTCATACCCCTTATGGCTGGGTAAAAACATCCTGGACCAAAAACAAGGTCAGTTTCCGGTTAAAGATTGAAATCCCCGCAAATTCGAATGCAAATATCTATCTTCCAGCACATAGGTATTCAAAAATATACGAGAACAATAAATTAGTCAGAAAAATGGGCTCGTATGAAAACGGCAGGGCAATGCTAAGTGTTGCATCGGGCATTTATCAGTTTGAGGTTAAATAAAAATTCTTTACAACGCGATATTTATGGTGATGGTTCAACTCTTTAGCTTATTCAATTTAGCGTAAAATATGGCCGGAATATAATTAACCGTTGACATTCAAATAGTTAAAAACATAAAGTAACAAATAAGTAACATCACCAGTACGATAAACTACCATAAATCACGATAAAGTAGCCCTAAGCTCGCTTCTATTTTTCCCGCCAATCTGAAAGTGATAGATGAATATTTTATATTATACGGTATAGTTGTAGATCAGCATTGAACGTTGCTGAAATAAGATAAATTCCTATGCTGATCTAAGCCATACGCATAACATGGCATTGCACCGGTTAAACAACCGAAAGCAGTAAGCAGAAAACTGTCAAGGGTGGTACTGCCAAAAAAAACCAAACACACCGCACCATTTACATGCCCTTATCGTGCACATTTCCGTACCTCAATTGCGGGGCGTCCGAAATCCAGGATCACCCTGCCCATGCTAAGGTTAAAACCATTCCATGTAATGTGTAAGTGGAAAGTGATGGCGAGAAATACATGATTTCATCCTTCATATCGATAAAGCTATATTTCGGGCTTTAATAATCGCGCTGCGTATGTGTTTTCGATTGATTGTTTCCTAGCTGAAGTAAAAACTAAAAGCGCATTTTGTCAAACTTTTATCAACTTTCCGTAGCAAATGATACTTTATACCGACTGCGTTTAAAGGCTGTTTTCGGTCCATATATAACTACTTAGCCCCATGCTAGTACCGGTTGCAATCAACAGTAATACTCCAGCAATAATCCAGCCCTTAGTCTACGCCGCTTAGCTATTGTTTTTAATTATTTGAATTTAAAAAACTCATGGCTTATCAATGAAAGTCTCCATTCATTTGTCGTTGATTTTAATCGAGTTGTAGCTCTAGCTCACTTAATAGACTACAAAACCATTTAATGCCCTAATTTGACGATGTTCCTTGCAATTCGGTCTAATATTGTGGCGTCTTGGGTGATGATTTCGGCATCCGCGATCATCCCTATTTTTAAATGGATTGGTTTTTTAATGTCTGAGGAGCTTTGTATATTAAAAGTAATTTTTGACGCAAATATGCTATCTTTATAAGGTACATCTGCGATAGAATTAATTTTCCCTCGCAACATGCCATATTCTTGAAATGGATAACTCCTAACTTTTACTAAAACATCCTGGCCTACTTTGACTTTACCCAAACTGGCTTGCGGCACATTCATCTCACCAAAAAAATGTTCGTTGCCAGGATCAATATAAAATACTTCTTGATTGGCTGTTAAAACCTGGCTCTGCTGTATGATTCCCGCGAATGAAACCTTACCTGCAATCGATGCGGATAATACATATTTGCTTTTCCAGCTTTCCATATCGCTGATAAAACTGTTCAATGCCTGCAAGAACTTTGATTTTTCTTCACTTATAATATTATCAAGTTCCAATATCTCTTTTAGCTTTTCAGAATAATTATTATTCAATGAGATTAACGATGATTCCGTTTGGATAAGTATTGATTTTTTGGCTAGATACTTGCTTTCGTTTTGTTTTAGTTCCATTGGTGTTTCCACACTTTGTGCTGTCAGCTTTTTATGCACTTCGTATTCATCGGTGGTTAAACTAAAATCGCGTTCTTGTAGAATCTTTTGTGCAACCAAATACTTTTTTTGATTTTGAATGTCAACAAGGTCGTTTAGCAGATAGGTTCTTTTTTTGATATAGAAACCATCGCTTACGGCTGACTTAAAAGTTAGGTAAGCCTGATAAAAAGCCTGGTACGAAGATTGTAACTCGCCGAGTTGTAAGTTTACTGGGGTATTTAAAAATAAATCTACATTTGTTCTGCTGACAAGCAGCTGTTTTTGAAGGGTATTTACGTCTGATAATAGCCTCAAAACCTGTTCATGGTTGGCCGTGCTTTCGATAAAAGCCATTAGTTGATTCGCTATTATTTGTTG
Organism: uncultured Mucilaginibacter sp.; assembly: GCA_903887275.1. Classification (GTDB taxonomy): domain Bacteria; phylum Bacteroidota; class Bacteroidia; order Sphingobacteriales; family Sphingobacteriaceae; genus Mucilaginibacter. The sequence continues at coordinate 12,703 of CAISPD010000217.1, read as the reverse complement.
ATTATCGTTAACCATTAGCTTTACTAATTTGCCACTTATTTTAGCTATTACAGGTTTAGGTGAGTTTGGTGAATCAATTTTTAATGAGGCATTAACAACATCTGGGTATTTTACGATAGCAGCAAGGCTAATAATTAATACCAAAATGCAAAAAAAAACTGTGATGCCCCAGCGTAGTAACCATGGTGGTACGGCTGATATAATATCTTGCATATCGTCTGTATGCCTTATATCATTGATATTTTTAATATTTGTTGGCATGTCAGCTCCCTAATTCTAATTGGTTTTTAACTAAACGGTAATAGTCACCTTTGATGGCAGTAAGTTCGGTGTGGTTGCCTTGCTCAATGACCTTTCCTTTGTCTAACACGATGATATTATCGGCATTGCTAACGGAACTTAATCGGTGCGCGACAATTACTACCGTGCGACCAGTAAAAAAATCCTGCATATTATCCATGATTACCCTTTCATTATTGGCATCGAGGGAGTTGGTTGCTTCATCAAAAAATAAATATTGCGGATCTTTATAAACCGCACGTGCTATGAGCATCCGCTGGCGTTGCCCCTGACTGATACCGTTTCCTTCGGCGCCGATTTTTGTATTGAGGCCTAAAGGCAGGCTGTCAATAAAATCCTGAATGTTGGCTACTTTAATGGCATGTTTAAGTTTTTGCTTGTCGGGTAACTCGTCGCCTACAGCAATATTACGGGCAATCGTATCTAAAAATATAAAACCATCTTGCATAACAACGCCACATTGAGCGCGCCATAGTTTAAAACCAAATTGATTGAGGTTATGGTCACCAATTTTTATTTCTCCCTTTTCTGGTTCATAAAAGCGGAGCAATAATTTCAGGATTGTTGTTTTGCCGCTGCCGCTCATACCTACTAATGCGGTAGTTTTGCCTTGCGGGATATTGAGGTTGATATTTTCTAAAACAGGTTCATTACCTGCACCGGGGTAACGGAAGGTAAGGTAATTTAGCGAAAGGCTTTTATCAATAGGCAGATCGAGGTTATACTCTTTATCCGATGGCTCCTCATCCTCCATTTGGTGTATTTCGTTTAAACGTTCCAAACTTATTTTAGCGTCCTGAAAACCTTGAATAAACCCTAAAAACTGTTGTATAGGGCTGTTCAACTGTCCTATGATAAACTGTACGGCAATCATGCCCCCTAAGGTTAAATTACCATCGATAACGGCTTTGGCACTTAAAAAAGTGATGAGGAGGTTAGTTGATTCATTTATTAAAGTAGCACCTCCCTGTTGATATTGACTTAACGCAAGGCTTTTCACATTGAATTTAAAAAGATTGGCTTGCAAATGTTCCCATTCCCATCGTTTTTGCTGTTCGCAATTATTCAACTTTATCTCTTGCATGCCTGTTACCAATTGAATGATACTGCTCTGGTTTTTTGATGAGATACTGAATCGCTTAAAATCGAGATTACGGCGGCGTTTCAGAAAGATGACGATCCATGTGATATATAAAGTGCTACTTATTATAAATGCTAAAAACACCATGGCGTTGTAATAGACAAGTAACACCGAGAAAACCAACAGATTAAACATGGAAAAAACCGTACTCAAAGTAGACCCAGTTAAAAAGGTTTCTATTCTTTTCTGGTCGTTCATCCGTTGCATAATATCCCCGGTCATTTTCGAATCAAAGAAGCTCATGGGCAATTTCATCAACTTGATCAAAAAATCGGTGAGGACCGACACGTTTACCCTAGTGCTTATATGCAGAAGTATCCATGAGCGAATAAAATCAACACTGACACGTCCAATAATAAGTGCGATTTGAGCGATTAGGATCAGGTAGATGAAATTGAGGTTGCGGGTATTAATGCCGATATCCACCACAGATTGTGTTAAAACCGGGGCTATAAGTTGCAGCAAACTGCCTACTCCCAAACCCAAAAGCATTTGTGTAACCAATTGACGGTAGGTTAGTAAATAGCGTAATAAAAAGCTCCATCGTATTTCGGTACCTTTGTCATCTTCATCCTCGTAAAATTGCGGTGTGGGTCTTAATAAAAGGACAATGCCCAATCCATTTTCTTTATCACTTAACCATTGTGCTCTAATGTCGGTTTCTGAAAGTACTTCTAGACCTTTTGCAGGGTCGGCTATAAAATATTTGTCATGCTTTATTTTGTACAAAACCACAAAATGCTGTTGTTGCCAATGTAAAATACAAGGTCTTTCGGCCTCTTTTAAATCGGCTAAACTTAACTTTGCTCCTAAAGAACGGAAACCTATTTTCTCAGCAGCATCACTAATGCCTAAGAGCGAGACTCCTTCTTTATTAATCTGACAGTAGTTACGCAATGTTTGAATTTTATAAGTGCGCCCAAAATGTCTAGCAACCATCCGTAGACATGTGGGACCGCAATCCATTTGATCAGGTTGTTTATAAAACTTAAATGACGGCATCATATCTTTAACATTTTGAATGTTACTTTATGCACAGTTATTTAGATAAGCAATCATTAAGCAATAAATCGAATGCTTTTTGATCGGATGGTGCAATTGTTGAATACGAGTGTATCTTACCGCTCTTATCAAAGAGCATAATGCGGGGGACGCTGGTCATTTTTAGATATTTAGCCAGTGAACTTGTAAAACCATCCTGCATTAAATATTGATTCCCCGAAAGATTGAACTTATTAATGGCGGTTTTCCAATCGTTGGAACTTTTGTCGACCGATATATATACAAAATCCATTCTATCTTTGTATTTGTCATCAAACTTCTTAAGTAACGGCATTTCAACAATGCAAGGCCCACACCAACTAGCCCAAAAGTTAATCAAAAGTGGCCTGTTTTTTTTTAATAAGCTACCTAACGTTGCTTTTTGGTTATGGATGGTATGAACGCTCTGTTTTGTGAAGTTAGAATCTAAGCCGCTAGTCTTTTTATTAACCAACGTATTGTATTGATCTAAAATCCCATTAACGTATTCTTTATTTTTACAAATTTTACAGTAATTATCAAGGAAAGACTTATAGTTCGATGGCATAACCTGCAAATACTTCCTCATCTGATCCGTCAATAGATAGTCTCTTAATTTTAAATCGCTGCTAAAATTTTCAATAATTGCATTGAATCTGCTTTGCAGCCGATCTTCTAATTTTGGGCCAAACAGATAGCCTTTTGTTAAATAGAATTGCAAATAATTTACAACTGCTACACTATAAAAACTTGAAGTTTCACAAGAAGCCGACGAAAAGTATTCGTCCTTAATCTTTTCTTTAAAAAAGTTGAGCGCCTCCGGATTTTGATTATTCAAAATAATCTTCCCGATATATTTAAGTATATAGTCGCCTTTAATTTCATTTAAAGCACATTTTATCAATTCATTTGAAATCCCATATTTTTGATAATATTTGATCAGATATGAAACTTCATCATTATAATTTTGATCTATTTTTTCAGATATTTGCCTATTGTCCAATGAGTTATCAGATGGATAGTAAACATTGCCAAACTTTCTTCCGGTATGGGTAATCAAACTATCAAAAAACATGACTTCCTGCGGGTGTTGCGTCTTGACTTTTATTTCCTCATTGTAATAATCGGTCTCATTGTAATTTTTTATTGTATCAGGTACCCTTTTTTCTACAAATTCAATGGTCAAGGTATCGTTTGGGGAAACAAACAATTGATAATCAATCGATCCATAAGTGAATGATAGTAATGATGGATTAGCCAACTTAAATTCGTGATAATATTGACCATTTGAATCTGGCTTGATCGCAAAAAGCTGATCATAGGTACCTGATACCGGATTACTTTGCTGCTTATAACCAAGTACAAACGCAACTTTACCCGGAATTTTGTAAACACCACCTTTAATGACGACAGTTTGCGAAAACGTAATAAGGGCTTTAAAAATAACTAAAGACGATAATAAGATTTTTAGTTTCATAATTGATTTTTTTAAAACTAAGGGAACATGTCCCTTAGTTTCAGTTAGCAGCGGTTTAAATATTAAAAGTTGCAGCCTGCTGCTGAACCGGCACAATCAACATTTGAACAAGCACTTGAATGACTACAGGCAAGATCCGCTAAACATTGACTACTGTGCCCTCCATCATTATCAGATGCGGTTACTGTTAAACCTTTGATTGGTTTACCATCGGTTCCATAGAATGTACATACGCCACTCCATGGAGCTAACATACCACCTAAAACATTTTTCATATCAGCACGGCTGAGTTTTTGAAAAGTTTCCATAAAAATTAAATAAAAATGATTTGTTTGTTTTTGCCGTAACCACGCCCCGGTAATTTTGGCGGTATGTATTTTTAAAGTGCATACTCCTTTACTTTCGCGAAAAGTTCCTTATTGCTTTTATCCGAGCATATATTTTATATCGTACAAACTATAAAACTCTGGTAAACAGCTACCATTTACCAATATGGTGGGTGTAGCTGTTATTTCGGCCATATGGCACCATAATTTTTGTTTTTCCAAAACAATAAATTTGCTCTCGTCTAACTTTACTTGGTATACTTTTGCCCATTCCTCGTAATTCTTTTGCTTTTGTTCATACCAATCGATTAATGCCTGTTTTACCACTTGCCTATCACTTTGCTCATTTAATGCCATCAGGTGCCTTGTTATAGGTGTTTTTTTGTCATCTTCGTTATTATCAGCAGTAAACACAATACGTAACTGTATGTCGTCCAACCGTGCAAGCCATTCATCCAGTTCGATGTGCGCTTTGCTGCACGGGGGGCAATAAGGGTTGCTTACCATTGTAATTATTGTATTTGCTTCTGCGGTGCCTAATACTATACTCCAATCCTTATCTGGGAGGGTATATTGGGGTTGTACTTTTAGGGCGGTTTCAAACCATTTGCGGTTATACTTAAACTGCCGTGTTTGTTGTTTTAGGGTATTTAACTGCTGACCTTTTAACAACAAGGGTTTTAATAATAGCCAAAGCGCCATCGGAAAAGCAAAGCAAATAAGCATACCTAGTAAATCTTTATCCGAAAAGCCTGCCGGTATTTTAACGTAAGTAACCAACGGAATAAATTCTAACCAAAGCAGCACTTGTATTGTTGTACATAACAAGCACCATTGTTTGGCGATACGCACTTGATAATTAAAAGAATATAAAGTATACGGTAAACTGATTATATTGCCCCATGCCAATACATTTAAAACGGTTGCAGATTTTGTACCAAACAAAAGGGCCAGCCATGTACCGGCAAAATAAAAAAAACCTACCTCGCTCCAGCTTAGACCTTTAAAAACAAGTGCCGCTTTCGAGGTCAATATTGCATTGCAATTGTTTTTGCCGCTACCGCCGCATAGGGTTTGCACCAATGGGTTGTTTTTATCAATGCTTTGCATTAACAGCAATACCGATGTTGTCAAACCTGCCGTCTTAAACAAGGCAATTAGTGCTAATCGCCAGTTAAAGTTTATCCAAAGCGGACTTAAATAAACAACGATTAGAATAAAGGATACCACCAGTATGGTAATAGCGGTAGGCACTTTATATGGTGCTATTCTATCTGGCCAACTTTGGCTTTTTATATCGGTATTGTTACTGGGGGCTTCAGCAGTGAGCACTATACCTTTAAAACACTTTTTAAATTCGTCTATGGATAAAGTCTCGTTTTTGTGTATTCCATCTGATAACGTTACCTTATTGTTACGGATTCTCTTTACCAGTACAAAATCATCGTCCCTGTTGGTGTGGGCAATAAATGGAGTTGGTACTTCCATTAAATCGTCCGGTTTAATACGATAAGCTGCATTGTTAATTTTAAACCAGTTTAGCACATCGCTAATAGCCAAAAGGCTCGGGTAATCGGGATGCTTTTCCAACTCGTCCATTACATCCTGGGGGCTAATGCCAAACTTTAATTGTTTCAATAAATTAATTAAAGCCGCATCGGCATTAGGGTATATGTTAAAAACACTCATAGAAAGTTAAATAATATTAAATCAACTAAATTACAAGCAACCGTAGGTGTAATAACTATTAACTAATACTCGAACAAATTCACATTTATTAAAATTTTTTGTGTCATATACAGTTATTTGTGAAACAGTGAGCCGAAATGGAACGAAATGAATAGAACTCTTTATATGTTAGGTGTGCTTTGTTTTTATAGTTAATAATTGGGTTTTATTAAAAAAATATATTCCAAATACAAATGATTTTGGAATCAAAAAATAATTGTTAAAATCGTTCTTTTACTTATTGAAGACAACTACCTATTGATGTAGTTAGCTTGTGACAACATAATACGAGTTGTGCAATCGAAACAAAATGCGAAACAACGTTTTGTCAGGATATAAAAACTGTGTCAAAATGTAATTAATGCCCCTTAACATATTTTATAAAGAAACAAGTAGGATCACTTAAGTACGTACATAAACTCTTAAAAATATGGCAGGTATATATATCCACATTCCATTTTGCAAACAAGCGTGCCATTATTGCGATTTCCACTTCAGCACTTCGCTGGCTTATAAAGATGATCTGTTACTGGCCTTGCATCAAGAGCTCGGCTTCCAAAAAACCTATCTTGGCGGCGAAACAATAGAAACTATTTATTTCGGCGGAGGAACCCCCTCCCTACTGAAAGCCGGCGAGATCAACGCCATTATAGATAAGATAGCTAAATCGCATTCCATATCCTCCACGGCCGAGATCACATTGGAAGCCAACCCTGATGACCTTGAAAACAAACAGGTTCTGGCGCTAAGAGGTACGGCAGTAAATCGCTTCAGCATCGGTATACAAAGTTTTTTCGACGAAGACCTGGCCTGGATGAATCGGGCACATCGTTCAGTGGATGCCGAAGCTTCGGTAAAAAGAGCACAGGATGCAGGATTTGAGAACATTACTGTCGACCTGATCTATGGTTATCCCCTGCTCACCGATGGCAAGTGGAAAACTAATATCTACAAGGTGTTTGAATTGGACGTTCCACATGTTTCAGCTTATTCGATGACGGTTGAGCCTCGTACGGCCCTGGCTGCTTTTATAAAAAAGAAAACAGAGCCTGCTTTGAACGAAGAGCAAAGCGCATCACAATTTTTATACCTGATGGATACGATGAAGCAACAAGGTTTTGAGCATTACGAAATATCGAATTTCAGTAAGCCGGGAAAATATTCGCGGCACAATACTAATTATTGGAAGGGTGTCAAATACCTGGGAATCGGCCCGTCGGCGCATTCATATAATGGCGAGTGCAGGCAATGGAACATCAGTAACAATGCCAAATACATTAAAAGTATACGCGATGCCCGGATCCCGGCAGAATCAGAAATATTAACTGAAACAGACAAACTGAACGAATATATCATGACTTCGCTCAGGACCCAATGGGGACTTGAACTTCAAAAGCTAAATGCGATCTCTGCCGGGACCTCAACTTTCGTAGCAAGGGCAGCTGAAGAGTTTTTTGCAAAAGAATGGATCTATCAGCAAAATGAGATCATTTACCTAACCCAAAGCGGCAAACTATATGCCGACCATATCGCTTCCAGCCTCTTTTTCTGAGCCCTCGCAGGTCCGCGCATCTACGAATTAATAATGCTATCGGTTTAAAAAAACCTAAAACCTGTAGCTATTGGATTTACGGTATTCCTAAAAACTATAGGGCTGACACCGCCGTATCTTCCCCCAAACAAACATCAATTAAAATGAAAAAAATAATCATCGCGGCCCTTGCATTAGTAGCTATTGCAGTTGCGCCGAAAACTTATGCTCAAACAAAAATGGTAGGTGGAGCACCTATGTATCCAACAAAAAACATTGTTGAAAATGCAGTAAACTCCAAGGACCATACCACGTTAGTAGCCGCTGTCAAAGCAGCCGGACTGGTAGAAACACTGGAAAGCGCAGGACCATTCACTGTATTTGCGCCAACCAACGAAGCATTTGACAAATTGCCAGCAGGTACCGTAGATAACCTGGTAAAACCAGAAAACAAAGCTACGCTAACCAAAATATTGACCTATCACGTTGTTGCTGGGCGCCTGAGCTCGGCTGACCTGGTTGCGAAGATCAAAGCAGGAAACGGCAAAGCTGAACTTACTACTGTACAGGGCGGAACCCTTACTGCTTATTTAAAAGGCAAGAAAATTTACCTGGTTGACGAAAAAGGCGGCAAATCATGGGTTACTATAGCTGATGTTAATCAAAGCAATGGCGTTATTCATGTAATTAACGCTGTATTGATACCTAACTAAACTGACCATCCGGTAATTGTAGCAGAGCCGGCTTTGAAAAGTGAGTATACAGCCTGCTGCTACATATCTCCGTGAAGCCCAATCGCGCAAATGCGATCGGGCTTTGCTTTTTAACTACGCGAAGTCAGTATCATCCTTTTACAGACCACTGACACCACTATTTTATTACTCGCATCAAAGCCGTAACTTTGCCCCATCGGCCGTTACCAAGCAGGGACGCATTTTCCCGGAGTATTAATTGAAAGCCGAAAGCGATATCTCAATGAGTTTTATACTTTCACCTATAGACACGGTTGATACGATCAGTCCCGAAGATTTTACCAAAAACTATCTGAAACCTCGTCGCCCACTTCTTATTAAAGGGCTGACCAGGGATTGGCCGGCAAGGGAAAAGTGGTCTGCCGAATACATGAAAGAAGTGGTTGGCAGCAAGGTCGTTCCGCTATACGACAACTCCAAAGCCGATCCTTCGAAACCGATCAACGCAAGTGCTGCTGAAATGCCCTTTGACCAGTACATAGATCTGATCATGTCGCAGCCTACTGAATTACGCATCTTCTTTTTCAATATATTCAAACACGCACCACAACTGCTGGATGATATTATTTTACCTAAAGATTTGATGGGTGGCTTCCTGGAAAGCATGCCAGGGATGTTCTTTGGCGGTTCCGATTCGGTGACTTTCCTGCATTATGATATCGACCTGCCGCATATTTTTCATACGCATTTTGTAGGTCGTAAACATGTTATCCTGTTCGAAAATAAATGGAAACGTCGATTATATTGTATCCCGAATACCACTTATGCGCTGGAAGATTACGACGTACTGAACCCTGATTTCGAAAAATTCCCTGCACTAAAAGGCGTTCAGGGTATCGAAGCATTTTTGGAGCATGGTGATACGCTGTTTATGCCAACCGGCTACTGGCATTGGATGAAATACCTTAGCGGTTCTTTCTCGCTGAGCCTGCGTGCCTGGGATGCATCCTTAAGCCGCAAAGCCGCCAGCGTGTATAATCTTGCGGTAAAAGGTGGCATAGATAGCCTGCTGAAAATGGCTTTCAAGGCCGATTATGCCAGCTATCGTGAAAAATTAGCGGTGAAATGGGCGGATAAGGCCCTGGCGGCGGGGAAGCCGCTTTAGTCCGGAGTCATTAGTCTGGAATCCGAAGTCGTTCAATCCTTTTTTCAATAGCTAGGAAGTATGATCGCAAACGATCTTCCATTCGCCATTGATCTTACGGAACCACAAGGTAAAATAGCCACCCGGAGTTTTGCCGCTCTCGAGTTTCAGGCCCCAGCCACCTAAAACAAAGGCGTTATGACCGTCGAGCATATCCACCTTTATAATCGTAAATTTAAGCTCGCCCATGCCTGCTTTGCCGGGGTAGGTTCTTTTATATCGCTCAAGCATAGCCTGCCAGCCATGCAATGGTTCGCTGCTGGTTACAAAAAGCAAGGAATCCGACTTCCAATAGCCCTGCATAAACCCTTCTATATCGCCCTTATTCCAGGCATTCTGTTGTTCCGAAAGCACCTTGATAACCGCTCCGCTGTCCTGGGCGTGGCAGCAGGCAACGCCAGCTAAAAACAAAAAGATTAATAATAGCTTTTTCATGCTGAAAAATAGGTATTTTTTTTCTTATAAATCCTTATAGCTTTGCATCAAACCTATAAAATGAGCAAGTACGTATTATGTTTTGGCGAGGTGCTTTGGGACACCTTTGAAGATGGTAAAAAACCAGGTGGAGCACCTATGAATGTGGCCATGCATTTGGTACAACAGGGTGTTGAAGTTGCTTTTGCTAGTCGCATTGGCGAAGATGCACCCGGTGATGAGTTGGCTGAGTATCTAAAGAAAAACCAACTGCTATCTGACCTTGTGCAACGCGACCCAGATCTGCCTACCTGCCAGGTTACGGTAGAACTTGACGAACATCAACATGCAACCTATATTATTCCCCAACCTGTTTCCTGGGATAATATTCAGCCCGAAGCGGCATTGATCGAAAGCGCTAAAAATGCTGGCGCGATTGTGTTTGGTAGTCTGGCCTGCCGCGATGAGATCACCCGCGATACGCTCCTGAACGTTTTAAACGAAACGCATGCTTTGAAAATATTTGACGTTAACCTGAGATCTCCTCATTACACGCTCAATACCATTGAAACTTTGGCAGCCGGAGCCCAGGTAGTAAAAATGAACGAAGATGAAGCCGCCTTACTTATAGGAGGCAGTAAACATAGCCTCAAGGAGCAGATAGCCGAATTCAGATCAAAATTTCATACCAAAACCATTTGTGTTACACGTGGTGAAAACGGTGCGATTGTTTGGCATGATCATAAATTTTATGAAAGTCCCGGTCTTCCGGTACAGGTAGGGGATACCGTTGGCGCAGGCGATTCATTTTTAGCTACGTTTATCGCCGGGCTGTTATCAGGCGAACCAATGCAGGCAGTTATTGATAAAGCTTGTGCAGTAGGCTCATTCGTGGCCAGCAAACGCGGAGCAAATCCACCATACGATGAGCGTATTTTAAGCCTGCTCGGCCGATCCGCTAAGTAGCATCAAGCGTATTTAAGGCAGATCAGGGTTAAGGAAATGGAATTTTGTAGGCCTTTGTGGAATGTCATATTTAACTAACATTTAAGGGCCTGGAGGCGCTTTTCAAAACTTTAAAAGAAAAATACCCTTACCTTTATATTCGAAAGGATACATATGCGCGGTTACGGGTTCTCTAAAAACATCCCAAAGCAAATACCCAAAGGTGGCTTTGACGAACTTCTGAAACTATTTCTTGAACTATTGAATTATACTTCGGGAGATGCAGGCGAAGCTTTGGCATGGATGAACGAACTTGATAAGCAATATAACGTTACCAATGACCAGTATGGCATGGGTGATTTTATTGACGAGTTGAAACAAAAGGGCTACCTTGACGAAAACAATGAATCGGGCGAATTCAAGATAACCGCCAAAACCGAACAGAGCATCCGCCAATCGGCATTAGAAGAGATCTTTGGGAAACTGAAAAGGTCCGGAAAAGGCAATCATCGCACGCCCCAGTCAGGTCAGGGCGATGAAAGAAACGCTGAGCGCCGCGAATATGAATTTGGCGACAGCCTGGAGCAGATCGACATTACCCAGTCTATACATAATGCCCAGATCAATCACGGCATCAACGATTTTATCATGACCGAACGCGATCTGGAAGTGGAGGAAATGGATTACAAAACCCTTACCTCAACAGTTCTGATGATCGACATCTCTCATTCTATGATCCTTTATGGAGAGGACCGGATCACACCAGCAAAAAAAGTGGCCATGGCTTTAGCAGAATTGATCCGTACCAAATACCCTAAAGATACGCTGGACATTGTAGTTTTTGGTAATGATGCCTGGCCAATAACTTTGAAAGACCTGGCGTACTTACAGGTTGGCCCCTATCATACCAATACTTATGCCGGACTTGAACTGGCTACTGATATTTTACGCAGGCGAAAAACACATAATAAACAAATATTTATGATAACCGACGGTAAGCCAACTTGTCTTAAAGAAGGAAACCGTTATTACAAAAATAGCATAGGACTTGACCGTAAGGTGGTTAACAAAACACTTAATATGGCTGCACAGTGTAAACGGCTTAAAATACCCATTACCACCTTTATGATAGCAAAGGATCCTTACCTGCAGCAGTTTGTACGCAAGTTTACCGAAACTAATGGTGGCAAAGCTTTTTATAGCTCATTAACCGGGTTAGGCGAATATATTTTTGAAGACTATATCAAAAACAGAAGAAGAACGGTGAGGTGATTGGACAATATTCAAATTAAAGGAATGAACTACAATTTAACAATAAAGACTTTAGGTGAACTTAAACAATCTGGGTATAAAAGCAGATCGGTTAAAGACGAGTTGCGTGAAAACCTGATCGCACAGTTACAGGAAAAAGAAGGCGGTTTTGAAGGCATTATCGGCTTTGAAGACACGGTGATCCCAGATTTGCAAACTGCAATCTTATCCCGTCATAATATTTTATTGCTTGGTTTACGTGGACAGGCCAAAACCCGAATTGCACGGCTAATGGTAAATCTGCTGGATGAATATATTCCATATATTGAAGGTTCGGAACTATATGACGATCCATTTAATCCCATCTCGTGGTTTGGCCATAACGAAGTAAACGCCAAAGGAGATGATACCCCGATAGCATGGTTGCATCGTTCTGAGCGTTACACCGAAAAGCTGGCTACACCAGATGTGACTGTAGCTGACCTTATCGGCGACGTAGACCCTATCAAAGCTGCAACACTCAAACTGCACTATTCAGATGAGCGTGTAATTCACTTTGGTTTGATACCACGTGCGCATCGGGGAATATTTGTCATCAATGAGTTGCCCGACCTGCAAGCTCGTATACAGGTGGCATTGTTTAATATTTTACAGGAAAAAGATATCCAGATACG
>CAISPD010000216.1 GCA_903887275.1 uncultured Mucilaginibacter sp. | reverse complement strand
GCCGGAGATATCAGGTTGACCAGTATGTACGGCGTTTTTGGTATACACGATCTTCCTTATTGGCCAAGCGCTACATTATCTGTTTTAACAATTATATTAATAGTTAATGCTTTCAACCTCATCGACGGCATCGACGGCCTTGCAGCTACTACCGGCATCGTTGCCAATGGCTGTTTTGCGGCATTATTTATATATATCCATCAATACCAGCTTGCTGCGGTTTCGCTGGCCATGGTTGGTGCTATATTTGGTTTCCTGCGGTTTAACATCACTCCGGCCAAAATATTTATGGGTGATACCGGCTCGCTTTTAATCGGGCTAATCTCCGTAATAATGGCCATCAAGTTTATCGAGTTAAACAAGATCACTGCTGAAAATACGCCCGAGATATTTTCGGCTCCGGCACTTTCCGTTGCTATACTTATCGGCCCTATATTTGATACCGTCAGGGTTTTTATCTTGCGTATTTCTATGGGAGTTTCGCCTTTTACCGCCGATCGTAATCATATCCATCACCGTATGCTCAGGCTAGGTTTAACACACGTTCAAACTACGCTGATTCTGGCCGGCTTGAACATTGGTTGCATCATTTTGGTTTTAGCTTTACAAGGTTATGGTAATTCGGTTTTGTTGGGTATGGTACTTTCTCTATGTTTGCTGTTCAACTGGCTGATCACCTTTCTGCTTCGTTCAAAAGAGCGCGAGTCGCTGGCTTTCCGCAATCTTTTCATTTAATTTCTTTTACCGTTTCCGTTTTTTCTGCGTCATAATAACCGCCCCTAAATACCGGTATTTAGTATAGCTGCTTATTTTAACTAATTTTGCTTTTGTAAAAACTGATAGCAGTGATCAAAATAGCAATAAACGGGTTCGGCAGGATAGGTAGAATATTTCTAAGGCAGGTTATCAAAAACCCCGGGGTTCAGGTAGTGGCGATCAACGACCTGGCTGATACCCAAACATTGGCGCATTTGTTCAAATATGATTCCGTACATCGTACGGTAATGGCTAAAGTTGAATTCGATAGCAATAATCTTTACATCGATAAAAAGCAGATCAGGGTTTTTTCTGAACGCGACCCGGCAATCCTGCCCTGGGCCGATCTGGATATAGATCTGGTAATTGAATCTACCGGTAAATTCACCTCCAGGAAAGGCGCTTCATTACATTTGACTGCCGGGGCTAAACAAGTTATTATTTCGGCACCCTCTCCAGATAAAGAGATCCCCACTATCGTCATGGGTGTCAATGATGCACAGATCGATCTGCGTTCACCAATTATCTCCAATGCCTCCTGTACTACCAATAACGTTGCCGTAATGGTAAAAATACTCGACGAAAACTGGGGTATAATTGATGGTTACATCACAACTGTTCACTCTATGACCGGCGATCAGAACCTGCACGATGCGCCGCACAAGGACCTTCGCCGTGCCAGGGCAGCATCGGCATCAATTATTCCAACTACTACCGGTGCGGCAAAGGCAATAACCAATATCTTCCCGCATTTAGCAGGCAAATTAGGAGGTGCAGGTATTCGCGTTCCTGTGCTAAACGGCTCATTGACCGATTTTACCTGTAGTTTAAAAAAGCCAGCCACGGTAGCCGCCATCAATTTAGCTTTTGAGCATGCTGCTGAAGGTGATCTTAAACATATCCTGGAATATACCGAAGACCCAATTGTGTCAAATGATATACTTGGAAATACCAATAGCTGTGTATTTGATGCAAAACTCACTTCGGTTGTAGGTGGATTGACCAAAGTTGTTGGTTGGTATGACAACGAAATGGGCTACTCAAGCCGGCTTGCCGACCTGGTTACCAAAATAAGCATCGCTAAACATGATCAGGTTTATTCGGGTTGAAGACACACTGCCTATCCGTAATGAAATTTTGCGTGAAGGAAAACTCAGTTTAGAGCAATGCCTTTTCCCGGGTGATGACGATCCGGAGAGCTTTCACCTTGGTTATTTTTCCGATGAAAAATTGGTTTGTATAGCCACTTTTCATCCCAATGGATATCAGGCTTTTTCCGGTAAGGCCTACCAGTTGCGCGGTATGGCTACACTTGCGGCCTATCAGGGCAAAGGGATAGGCAACCAACTAGTTAATTTCGCTATCGTTTACCTTCGCGGCCGGCAGGTAAACTATGTTTGGTGTAATGGCCGGGTTCCGGCTGTTAAATTTTACCTCAGCCTTGGTTTCGAGCCAGTCACCGATATATTTGAAATTCCCGGCACCGGCCCCCACAAGGTACTTTACCTTAAAATTCAATAAAAAAGTACTAAAGTCTAAACTATCCGGCCTTTAAAACTGTTAGCTGATAACAGTTAACTAATAACTATATCCACCGTCCCTTTTTCTTCAATTTAAATTCAGAATTCAGAATTATTTGTGGAATTTGGCATCACTCAAAAAAAACTATCCAAACACATGAAAACAGTAGATCAAATCAATTTTAGGGGTAAGAAAGCCCTGGTGAGAGTTGATTTCAATGTCCCTCTTGATGCGAATTATAAGATAACCGACGATAACCGGATAACCGCTGCGCTACCGACCATCAAAAAGATATTAAACGATGGTGGTGCCGTAATCCTGATGTCGCACCTTGGCCGGCCCAAAGATGGTCCGACGGAGAAATACTCTTTAAAACACCTGGTACATCATCTTTCCGACCTTTTAGGACAACAGGTTGAATTTGCCGATGATTGTATCGGTCCGCAAGCGGTTGAAAAAGCAAAAGCTTTGGCTCCCGGACAAGTATTATTGCTCGAAAATTTGCGTTTTTATAAAGAAGAGGAGAAGGGCGACAAAGAATTTGCACAGAAGCTGGCAGCTTTAGGCGATGTTTATGTAAACGATGCTTTCGGTACCGCCCACAGGGCGCATGCCTCAACGGCGGTTATAGCACAATTTTTCCCGGATGCAAAATGTGCGGGTTATTTGTTAGCTGCTGAAGTAAGCAATGCTGAAAAAGTATTAAACAATGCCGAAAGACCGTTCACGGCTATTATGGGCGGTGCAAAGGTTTCTGATAAGATCGAGCTGATAGAGCAGCTTATGGGTAAGGTGGATAACCTGATCATTGGTGGTGGTATGGCTTACACCTTTGCTAAGGCACAGGGTGGCAAGATCGGCAAATCGCTGGTGGAAGAGGATAAACTCGACCTAGCCAACGATATCCTTGCCAAAGCGAAAGAAAGGGGTATCAATATTTTATTACCGACAGATTCTATCATTGCCGATGCATTTTCAAATGATGCCAATACCGAGATCGCACAAAATGACAATATTAAAGATGGCTGGATGGGTTTAGATATCGGTCCGGATTCGATAAAAGCATTCAGCAAGGTTGTTGAAAGTTCAAAAACCATTTTATGGAATGGTCCGATGGGTGTTTTTGAAATGGAGAAATTTGAACAGGGCACTAAAGCTATAGCCGAAGCAGTTGTGAGGGCTACAAAAAATGGAGCCTTCTCTTTAATAGGCGGCGGTGATTCAGCGGCTGCAGTCGCCAAATTCCATTTTACCGATGAAGTAAGCTACGTGTCTACCGGTGGTGGTGCCTTGCTCGAATATATGGAAGGCAAGGAATTACCGGGGGTAAAGGCGATCAATGAATAGTCGAAAAAAGTAATAACTTTGTTACAGCCCCTAAAATAGGGGCTTTTTTTGTTTTCTTGCCTGCCTCAATTAACTGTTCTTAAAATCAAAACATGAAAAAACTATCACTTTTTCTAACGATCGGCTTCCTTTTATCGGCATTCTGCACTTTTGCGCAGCCGAATAATACCGATGCCGACTACGTGAAAGCCAATTATACCAAATTTGAGTATCAGGTACCCATGCGAGATGGTAAAAAGCTATTTACAATTGTGTACGTGCCTAAAGATCAAACAAAAAAATACCCATTCATGATGGACCGTACGCCTTATAGCGTAGCACCATACGGACCTGAGGCTTACAGCCGGTCACTTGGGCCATCGTCTTTGTTTTTGCATGATGGATTTATTTTCGTTTACCAGGACGCGCGCGGACGCTGGATGAGCGAAGGCATTTTTGAAGAAATGACGCCCGAAAAGGAAGTGCATAAAACCAGGAACGATGTTGATGAAGGCACAGATACTTATGATACCATCGACTGGCTGCTAAAAAATATTCCCAATAACAATGGTAAGGTAGGCGTATGGGGTATATCTTATCCCGGCTTTTACACCACTGCCTGCCTGTTGAGCCGTCACCCGGCTTTGGCTGCCGCATCACCTCAAGCGCCTATGTCCGACCTTTGGCGCGATGACGGTTGGCACAATGGGGCATTTCAGTTGGTTGGTAATTTTGGGTTCTATCCCTTTTTTACAAACAGGCAGGATGGTAAACCAACTCAGGGGATGGGCGGAAGATTCGATTTTGGCACCTCCGATGGGTATGAGTTTTACCTGAACATGGGATCGGTTAAAAATACGAATGATAAATACTTTAAAGACACCATCCGTCTATGGAACGAGATGATGGATCACCCGGATTACGACCAGCATTGGAAGGATCGCAATATATTGCCGCATTTGCATGATATCAAAACACCAACATTGATAACCGGCGGCTGGTATGATGCTGAAGACTTATATGGCGCTATCAATACCTATAAAACTTTAGTTAAGAACAACCCGAACACGCCTATATATTTTACCATGGGACCCTGGGTGCACGGCGGCTGGGCGCGCGGCGATGGTGATCATTTGGGTGATGTAGATTTTGGCGGTCCAACCGGACCGTTTTATCGGGAGAAAATAGAGTTTGCTTTTTTCAGTCATTATTTAAAGGGTACCGATCTTGATCTCAAACCGGTTTCGGTATTTCAAACAGGGGTAAACAAGTGGAAAACCTATAACCAATGGCCGCCAAAAGATGCAGAGGATAAAAATCTGTACTTTTTGCCTGGTGGCAAATTATCCTTCGATGCACCACAGACTGATTCAGATAGTTTTGATGAATTTGTATCTGATCCCAACAAACCCGTGCCTTTTTATGGTTATACCGTTTTAGGCATGCAACGCGAATACATGACCGGCGACCAGCGTTTTGCGTTCAGCCGCCCGGATGTGTTGAGCTATGAGACTGATGTGCTCGATCATGATGTTACCCTAGCCGGTAATACCTGGGCCAACCTGAAAGTGGCCATTACTGGTACTGATGCCGACTGGGTGGTCAAGATCATCGATGTATATCCTGACTCGGCTAAAAACAACAAGTTTACAGCTAAAGGTGCTTACATGTCGGCCTATCAGCAGATGGTGCGCAGTGAAGAGATCCGCGGCAAATACCGCAATAATATCAGCCAGCCTGAGCCATTCGTGCCCGGCCAGGTAACACCGGTTAATGTGGAGTTGCAGGATATCCTGCATACCTTCAAAAAAGGTCACCGTATTATGATACAGGTGCAAAGCAGCAGCTTTCCGCTCATCGATCGTAACCCGCAGGTGTTTGAGGATATCATGAAAGCAAAAGATACCGACTTTAAGAAACAAACCCACCGCGTATACACATCAAAAGCAAATGCAAGCTTTTTGAAGGTGCGGGTGGTGGAATAATAGCAAATTTAGTTTTTAAATAGCGATGGGTTATATATCCATCGCTATTTTTGTTTAAACCCAATCCATCATGAAAGTTCTATTAGTTACAGTTTTCAGCCTGGTTACAATTTGTTGTTTCTCTCAGTCCAAACAAACCTATATTCTTGAGCATGAAAAAGATATCGCTAAAAGCGAGGCTGGCACCCACAACGGCGGCGGCAACACCACCGGCTATAGCTTCTTTTCAAAGGCTGATAGTTTAAAGCTCACCTTTCGAAAACGCATATTGCATCCGGGTTCGGCTATAGGGTATCATTTGCAAAAGGAGGATGAGGTGTATTATATCATCAGCGGAACGGGCGAGATGCAGATGAATGGCAAATCATTTATGGTAAAACAAGGTGATGCCATACTCACCAGACCCGGCAGTTCGCATGGCTTGAGGCAAATAGGGAAGGCAGATTTGGTGATCATTATTACCTATTAGGCTTACTGTATTAAACTTATGAAGTTTTAGAAACTTCGTAAGTTTTACCCTGAAGCCCGCTATTCCAGCACCACCGTTTTATTCTTATAAATAAATACACGGTCATCAAAAACCACCCGCAGGGCTTTAGCCAATACAGCTGTTTCTATTTCTTTACCCGCTTTTACCATGCCAGCAGCAGTTAGGGAATGGTCAGCGGAGATGATCTGTTGTGCAATGATCGGCCCTTCGTCAAGGTCGTTGGTTACAAAGTGGGCGGTAGCACCTATCAGTTTAACTCCCCGCTCATAAGCCTGCCGGTAAGGATTGGCACCCGCAAATGCCGGTAAAAATGAATGGTGTATATTAACGATCTGGTTTGGGAAGTGGCCAACAAAATCCGGCGATAATACCCGCATGAATTTGGCCAATACCAGGTAATCGTGCTCGTAGCCGGAAATAATGTCCAACATCTGTTTTTCGGGATTAGTAGCCGGGTCGCCAAACGGTACATGATAAAACGGTATATCAAAGCGTTTGGTAATATCCTCCAAATGGGTGTAGTTGCCGATAACACACTGCACCGAAGCGCCCAGTGTTTTAAAATGATTACGCACCAGTATATCAGCCAGGCAATGGTATTCTTTGGTAACCAGTACAATCGCCTTTTTTTCGGGGTTGGGATTTACCTTGACCAATGCCCCGGCGGGCAGCAGATCTCGCAATTGCTGTCCCAGTAGTTCACTGCCGGGTTCATTTACAACTTCAAGGCGCATAAAAAATAGGTTCTCGCCATTATCAACGTATTCGTGCATAGACACGATATTGAATTTCTTCTCAGCAAGCAGCCCGGAAATTTTAGCTACCAGTCCAACCTGGTCTGTGCATTGTATTACAATTACCATAGCGCCAAATAAAGAAAATTATTTAGAAAAGCAGGTAAAAAACAAAGACATCTGAAGTTTTAACAAATGCGGCAGTCGGGATTTATGGGAAAAACAAAGTTTAATTGGTCAATGCATTCATTTTACGGCACTATCCACATTGGGATGGGTGGAATATCAGTATCCAACTTTTGTTTCAGGCACCCGACCCGGCATAGGCGGCCTTCAAAACAGATGTGGTCGATTCAGCGCTTGTTTGCCCACATGCGGCTCGGTTAAAAGTTAAAGTAAGGGTAGTGTCCGGTGTCTTTCAATAAGAATCTGTGTAAGCAAAATAACCAGACCTAAATTCTAAACAGGGCTTGTTATCAGCCATTTGTGCTGAAATAACAAAGCGGACATGAATCAGTAAAAGCGTTGGCAGAATAACCAGGTGGGAGAAAATAGATGAAAATGGTTGTTGAAAACTTTTTGGTGGTAAAAAATGGGAATTTGTGGGAAAATTGGAAAAAGTGATTTACTTTTACTCAGCGAAAATGTCGCATAATAGCTCATGGCCCATTTTTTAGGCGAATTTGAATGTAAACTGGATGTCAAAGGAAGGATGATGATCCCCTCTGGCCTTAAAAAGCAGCTTCCTGAAGCTGACAAAGAGGGCCTGGTGATCAATCGTGGCTTTGAGAAGCATCTGGTTATTTACACGCGCAAAGAGTGGGAGAAGATCGTAGACGATCTGAGTAAACTGAATTCCTACGAAAAAAAGACCCGTGAGTTTATCCGATACTTCACCCGCGGTGCTTCCGAATTGTCGTTGGATGCAGCGGGGAGGGTGTTGTTGCCAAAGAACCTGACCGAATATGCCGGAATCAAAAATGATGTCGTGCTGGCTTGTCAGTTCAATAAAATTGAAGTTTGGGCGCAAGAGGCTTATGATACCCAATTAGATAACGAGCCGGAAAACTTTGCAAGGCTGGCTGAAGAAGTGATGGGTAGTGCAGGAAGGAGGGCTGTTGATGAGTAATTACCATACTCCGGTGATGTTGGAGGAATGTATCGAAGGTTTGAGTATCAAGCCAGAGGGTACTTATGTCGATGTAACCTTTGGCGGTGGTGGTCATTCCAGGGCTATCATGGATAAACTGGGTAAAGGCGGTCGTTTGCTGGCCTTTGACCAGGATGCAGATGCGCAGCAAAATATCATCAAAGACGATCGCTTCGAGTTTATAGATCAGAATTTTCGCTTTCTCAAAAATTTCTGCCGTTTGCATCAGGCGATCCCGGTTGATGGGATTTTGGCCGACCTCGGCGTTTCGTCGTATCAGTTTGATCAGGCCGATCGCGGGTTTTCAATTCGTTTTGACGCCGAATTGGATATGCGGATGAATCAGTCTGATAGCTTAAGCGCCTTACAGGTGATCAATAATTATAGCGAGGCTGATCTGCACAGGATTTTTGGCATATACGGCGAGATTCAAAATGCAAAATCGCTGGCAAAAACTATTGTTACTGCCCGATTGACTTTACCTATCAATACCGTTGCCGACCTAAAGAATGCCATTGGTGGTCTGATACCTCGGGGCAAAGAAAATAAATACCTGGCTCAGGTTTTTCAGGCTTTGCGGATTGAGGTGAATCAGGAACTGGAAGCATTGAAAGATTTTCTCGTGCAGTCGGCAGAAGTATTGGTGAGCGGCGGACGCCTGGTAGTGATGTCTTATCATTCGCTGGAAGACAGGCTGGTGAAAAACTTTATTGCCAAAGGGAAATTCAGTGGCGAGGTTGAGAAAGACTTTTATGGAAATGACCAAAAACCTTTTGATGCGGTTAGTCGCGGTGCGATAACGGCAACAGAAGACGAGATAAAAAACAATAACAGGGCCCGTAGCGCCAAATTACGAATAGCTGTAAAAAGATGACCAATCGTTTACGTACAGAAATTCCGGAGGCGGAAGTAGAAAAGGAGATCGTTGTTGAAGAAAAGCAACCTGCAAAGGATTTTTCGGAAAGCGCTCTTCTAAAACTATTTGCTAAAAATATCAACGCCGAAAGGGCAACAGGGGCGCTGCCCTTTGTTTTGTTCCTGGTGCTGCTGGGTATGCTCTATTTAGGGAATATGCACCTGGCTGAAAAGACTGTTCGTGATATCGATAAAACAGAAAAGCAGGTAAAAGAATTAAGCTGGGATTATAAAACAGCTAAAGCCGAACTGGCCTATAAAAGCACGCTTTCGGAAGTTGCCAGACGCGCCGATACATTGGGCATAAAGCAAGCAATTGAGCCTCCGCAAAAGCTAAAAGCAGAGGAGGTGAAAGATGAGCATTAGGGCAAATATCTTAATGCGCGTTTATATCGCGTTCGGGCTTATACTCGTATTTGCCGGGGCGGTGGTATTTCAGCTTTGCCGCGTGCAATTTCAGCAGGGGCAAAAGTGGCGCGATATGGCTACCAAAATGTCGGCTAAATACCAGAACGTTGAAGCTGCCCATGGTAATATTTTCGCCCATGATGGCAGTTTGTTGGCTACATCGGTGCCTGAATATACCCTGCGAATGGATATGCTGGCTGGTGCTGTTGCGGATGATAAGGTGTTTAATGAAAAAGTAGATTCATTAGCTTATTGTTTTTCGCACTTGTTCGGGGATCGCTCAACCCGTGAATATTTACAATTGCTGAGGGAAGCCCGCAATGATGGCAATCGCTACCAGCTTATACAAAACCACGTTAGTTATACCCAGTTGAAACAAGTGCGCACTTTCCCTCTGATCAATTTGGGCAAAGCGAGGGGTGGCTTGCTTTTAGAAGAGCAAAATAAAAGGATCTTGCCATTTCGCGAACTCGCCAAGCGTACTATTGGCTATAAGAATTCAAATGGTGTCGACTTGCAGGGTAATGCCAAAACCGTTTCGGTTGGTCTGGAAGGTGCATTTGCAAACTATATAAATGGCGAAAATGGCAAATTACTGATGCAGCGTGTGCCGGGCGGTGCCTGGATCCCTGTTAACGGTGGCGATGCCGAAATTGCACCTAAAGAAGGTGCTGATATTATCTCAACGCTGGATGTAAACCTGCAGGATGTAGCACAGTCGGCCCTGATGAAGCAAATGGTGACCAGCAAGGCCGATCACGGTTGTGTTATTTTGATGGAAGTAGCTACCGGCGAGATCAGGGCGATAGCCAATTTTACACAGAATAAAAATGGCGACTATGTCGAGACCTTAAATTATGCGATCAGCGATGCAGCAGAGCCGGGGTCAACTTTCAAGCTGGCTACCTATATGACTCTGCTCGATCAGCATAAAATAGACACCAGTACGCTGATCAACGTTGAAGGCGGCAAGATGCACGTTATACCGGGTTATGAAAAATATACCGTGACCGACGCCGAGCTTGATAAGTTTTACCAAATATCCGCAAAACGGGCTTTTGAGGAATCCTCAAACGTAGCTGCTGCTAAATTTGTTTATGATCATTTCAAGGATGACCCTTCTGATTTTACGGATGCGCTTTATCGTTATCATCTTAATGAAAAACTCGACCTGCAAATACCAGGTGAAGGCGCTCCTTTGATCAAAACACTACGTTCGAGGAGTTGGAGTAAGCTCACTTTGCCGCAAATGGCATATGGTTACGAAGAAAAGATGACCCCGCTGCAAATGCTCTGCTTTTACAATGCTGTAGCAAATAACGGTAAAATGATAGCTCCAATTTTTGTTAAAGAGATAAGGCGTTTGAATAGTACCGTAGAGCGCTTTCAGGCAAGGGTGATCAATGAGAAGATATGTTCTGATGAAACTTTGAATAAAGTTAAAGGGCTACTGGAAGGCGTTGTGCAGGAGGGTACCGGCAAAACTTATATCAAAAACCCGCTTTATACGGTTGCCGGTAAAACGGGTACAGCCCAAATTGCCAATGGCAAACACGGCTATGGTGAAGCCAAGAAGCACCAGGCTTCATTCTGCGGGTATTTCCCGGCAGATCATCCTAAATACTCCATGATCGTGGTGATTAACGACCCTAAAGGGGAGTATCTGGCTGCTAAAGTTGCCGGTCCGGTATTCAGGGCCATAGCCGACAGGGTGTATTCAAGCGATCTTGAAATGAATCAAAGTGCCCCCTTACATTATGTAGGCAATACCCAAATGCCAAAATCAAAATTAGGTAATCGTAAAGCTGTGCAGGAAGTGTACAGCAAACTGAATATAAAACCACTTTACGCTTCCAATACAACAGCGCTTGATACCAGTGGCGGTGTAGCATTTGAAGCTGTCAATTACCACAAAGGCGCTGTGCCCGACGTTACCGGTATGGGATTAAGTGATGCATTGTATGTGCTCGGTAATGCAGGATATAAAGTAACCGCCCATGGCGCCGGTGCGGTAGTGAATCAATCGGTTACGGGCGGAAGCCTGATACCTAAAGGGTCTGTAATAACGATAGAACTGCAATGAAGAACCTGAGCGATATCATCGAAGGCCTGGCCTTTACCGAACTGCCGGGAAGCGCAGATACCGCAATCAGCGCCATTGTTTTTGATTCGCGGAAGGTGGTGCCCGGCTGTCTTTTTGTTGCAGTTAAGGGAACACAGTCTGACGGTCATGATTACATTGAACAGGCAATACGTGATGGAGCCGTGGCTGTGATCTGTGAAGAATTACCCGGCCATGTTGTTGGGGAGGTCGATTTTCTGATGGTGGCCGATTCATCGAAGGCCCTTGGTATCGTTGCCTCAAATTTTTACGACGATCCTTCATCGAAATTAAAACTGGTAGGCGTTACAGGTACCAATGGCAAGACAACAATTGCAACTTTATTATATAAACTATTCCGCGACCTTGGTTATAAATGCGGTTTGCTTTCAACCGTCGAAAATCAGGTGAACGGACAGGTTGTTGCGGCAACACATACTACGCCCGATCCGGTACATCTTAATGCCTTGCTTGACGAAATGGTTATCCAGGGCTGCGATTATTGCTTTATGGAAGTAAGCTCCCATGCCGTAGTTCAGCACCGGATCGAAGGATTGAAATTTAGCGGAGCAATTTTCTCTAACCTGACTCATGACCACCTCGACTATCATAAGACTTTCGAAAACTACCGGGATGCTAAAAAAATGTTTTTTGATGGCCTCAACCGGAATGCTTTTGCTCTGACCAATGCCGACGACCGCAATGGTATGGTAATGCTGCAAAATACCGCGGCGCATAAAAAGAGTTACGGTTTAAAAAATATGGCCGACTATCGTGCCAGGATATTGGAAAGCCTGTTCGGGGGCTTGTTTTTGAATATCGATGGAGAGGAGGTTTGGTTTAAGCTGGTGGGCACTTTTAATGCGTACAACCTGCTGGCAGTGTATGCATCGGCGATGTTGCTCGATCAGGATAAATCAAAAGTATTGACGAGCCTTAGCCGCTTGACCGGAGCTGAAGGGAGATTCGATTATGTGACTGCCCCCAACAAGATCATCGGTATAGTAGACTATGCGCATACGCCCGATGCTGTACAAAATGTATTGAGTACCATTCATGATGTGCGCAAAGGCAAAGAAAAGGTGATCACTGTTATCGGTTGCGGTGGCGACAGAGATAAAACAAAACGTCCGATCATGGCAAAAGTGGCCTGCGAATGGAGCGATTGGGTGATCCTCACTTCGGATAATCCAAGGTCTGAAGATCCTGCGCAGATCATTAAAGATATGGAAGCAGGTGTTGGTGCTGAATTTCAACGCCGGGTAATGAGTATAACAGATCGTCGGGAAGCAATAAAAACTGCTTGTAACCTGGCGCAACCCGGAGATATTGTTTTGGTTGCCGGTAAAGGGCACGAAAAATACCAGGAAATAAAAGGAGTGCGCTCTCATTTTGATGATAAGGAAGAATTGCTGAACATTTTCAAATACCTGAATTAAGTAATGCTGTATTATTTATTTAACTATTTAGAGAAGAATTACACTATACCCGGCGCCGGGGTGTTTCAGTACATCACCTTTAGGATGGCAATGGCGGTAATTACTTCCCTGTTTATCACAACAGTTTACGGTCGCAGGCTGATTGATTACCTGCGTTACAAACAGGTCGGCGAAACGGTAAGAAATCTGGGTTTGGAAGGGCAAATGCAAAAAGCTGGCACGCCAACCATGGGAGGTATCATTATCATCCTGGGTATATTGGTGCCCACGCTCCTATTTGCCAAGCTGGAAAATGTTTATGTGATCCTCATGCTTATCACCACCATCTGGTTAGGTACTATAGGATTTATTGACGATTATATCAAAGTATTCAAGAAAAATAAAGAAGGTTTAGCGGGCAAGTTCAAGATCATCGGTCAGGTTGGTTTGGCGTTCATCATCGGTATAACGATGTACAGCAACCCCAATATTATGATCCGCGTCGAGGTAAAGCCACCTATCAATTATAATTCGGGACCGGTTGACTTTCATATGAAAAACAATAAGCCGGTATACCTCCAGGATGTGCGTTCTACCAAAACTACCATGCCCTTTTACAAGAATAATGAGTTTGATTATTCGAAGGTTCTGACAGTTTTCGGTAAGAATTTCGAAAGTTATGGCCTGGTTGTATTCATGTTTTTTGTTATCGTGATCATCACCTTCATTTCAAATGGAGCAAACATAACAGATGGTATCGACGGCCTGGCAACAGGTACATCGGCTATCATTGGCGTAACGCTGGCAGTACTCGCTTATGTATCCGGCAATACCATAATTGCAGATTACCTCAATATCATGTACATACCCGATTCTGGTGAATTGGTGGTTTTTGCCGGCGCATTTGTGGGGGCATGCGTAGGTTTTCTTTGGTATAATTCGTATCCGGCACAGGTTTTTATGGGCGATACCGGTAGTCTGGCTATCGGTGGTATCATCGCGGTTTTCGCCATTATGATACGTAAGGAATTATTGTTACCGCTATTGTGCGGCGTATTTGTGATCGAAAATTTATCGGTCATCATGCAGGTGTCGTGGTTTAAATATACAAGGACGAAATATGGCGAAGGCAAAAGGATATTCCTGATGGCGCCACTGCATCACCATTACCAGAAGAAGGGTTTTCACGAAGCAAAGATCGTAACCCGTTTCTGGATCATTGGTATCCTGCTGGCTATCATGACGATCGTGACGCTGAAGTTGAGATGAGGTGGGGCAAAATGTGGGAGCTGGGTTTTAAAAGTTGTATTATTTGTAGTGGTTGTATTAGTTGAAGTAGTTAAAAATGACTTAATGACCCAATGACGCACAGCAAATGACCAATGCCCAATGACAAAAAAAGAAATGGAAACAAAACTAAATAGAATTGTCGTACTCGGGGCCGGCGAAAGCGGGACGGGTGCCGCATACCTTGCTCAACAGCAGGGCTATGACGTTTTTGTGTCTGATTTTGGGTCGATAGCGGAAAGCTATAAACAACAACTAACCGGGTGGAACATTCGCTTTGAAGAAAAGCAGCATACAGAAGAAGAGATCTTACTGGCAAAGGAAGTGATCAAAAGTCCGGGCATTCCTGAAAAAGCGCCTATCGTTAAGAAGCTCAAAGAACGAGGTGTTCCGGTGATTTCCGAGATCGAGTTTGCAGGTAGATATACCGATGCGACGATCGTGGGTATTACCGGTTCGAATGGAAAAACTACCACAACCAGTCTTACTTATCATATCCTTAAAAATGCAGGATTGAATGTTGGTCTGGCTGGCAATATCGGCAAAAGCTTTGCCTACCAGGTGGCTACTGAAAAATTCGACTATTATGTATTGGAGCTGAGCAGCTTTATGCTGGATGATATGTTCAGTTTCAAAGTTGATATCGCTGTGTTGTTAAACATTACACCCGACCATCTGGACAGGTATGATTATAAAATGGAGAATTATGCGGCCTCAAAGTTTCGCATCATTCAAAACCAAACCGGTGCCGATTATTTCATCTATTGTGCTGATGATCCCGAAACCGAAAAAATGCTGCCAGGACGGGCGATAGAAGCGCAGCAATTGCCATTCTCAATTAAAAAAAAACTTACATCGGGAGCATATCTCGACCAGGACCAACTAATTATAAACGCAACTAAAGAACATTTTCAAATGTCAATCAACGATCTGGCCTTACAGGGCAAACACAACATTTATAACTCTATGGCTTCAGGAATTGTGGCCAAAGTGCTTGAACTGAGGAATGAGACCATTCGTGAGAGTATGGGTAGTTTCAAAAATATTGAGCACCGCCTGGAGTTTGTTGCCAAAATTTCTGGTATCAGCTTTATCAATGATTCAAAGGCTACCAATGTAAACTCAACCTGGTATGCGCTGGAAAGCATGAGTACTGAAGTGGTTTTGATATTAGGTGGTGTAGATAAAGGAAATGACTATAGTATGCTGAAAGACCTGGTAAAGCATAAAGTAAAAGCCATTGTTTGCCTGGGTAAAGATAACCGCCGTATCCACGATGCATTTGAAGACGATGTTGAAGTTATTGTAAACACCTTTTCGGCTGAAGAAGCTGCCCAGGTAGCTTACCATCTTGCAAAAAAAGGTGATACCGTACTATTATCACCCGCCTGTGCAAGTTTTGACCTGTTCAAGAACTATGAAGACAGGGGAAGGCAGTTTAAACAGGCTGTTAAAGAATTGTAGTTAGTTGTCCTGATAGCTATTGGGATAAATGTATTGGTTGTATTAGTTGTACTGGTTGTAATAGTTGTATTGGTTTTACTGGTTGAAAGTTTAGAACGATTGAAGACCATTTTCAAATCTTCAAATCTTCAAATTACCAAATTATCGAATAAAAAATGATGAACAGACTCTTAGATAATACGAAAGGCGACCGGTGGATATGGCTCATCGTGATATTGCTTTCGGCGATTTCGTTGCTGGCTGTTTATAGTTCTACAAGTACCCTGGCATTTAAAAAAGGTGTAGGAGTGGAGTCGATCCTGATGAAGCATTTGGCAATGGTGGTTGGTGGTATTGTATTGATGTACATATCGCATAAACTCGACTACCGCTACTATGCGGGTATATCAAAGCTGTTAATGATCATTACAATTCCTCTGCTTTTTTATACCCTGGTATTTGGTATGCACATCAATAATGCCAACCGCTGGATCCCAATACCAGGTACCGGCTTAAGTTTCCAAACTTCAGACTTAGCTAAACTTGCGCTGATCACCTACCTGGCTCGCACACTGTCGAGGAAGCAGGAGAATATAAAAAATGTAAAAGAATCATTTATTCCCATTATGGGCACCGTTTGTTTGGTATTTGTGCTGATTGCATTGGCAAACCTATCTACCGCATTGATGCTATTTGGGGTTAGTATTTTATTATTGATCATCGGTCGTATCAGTATCAAGCAGATTGCCATAACCTGCCTGGCTGGTGGTGTATTGTTTATTGGAGTGATTTTCCTTGGTCCGCGGAGGCATGTATACCGCAACCGAATGGAAACTTACCTGCACCCCGATAAGGCAAATCCCGATAAGTCTTTTCAGTCTGATCATGCAAAAATGGCCATAGCCAATGGCGGTATCTTCGGCAAGGGGATAGGGCATAGCGAACAAAAGAATTTCCTGCCCGAAGCATTTTCGGATGAGATATACGCAGTTATTATTGAAGAATATGGGTTGTTGGGAGGCATAGCATTGGTCGGGATATACCTTTTCCTGCTGTACCGGTGTATCAAGATAGTAACACGGGCGCCAAAAGCATTTGGGGCATTGCTGGCGGCCGGATTAAGTTTTAGCCTCACCATCCAGGCATTTGCTAATATGGCGGTGGCAGTAGGTTTAGGCCCGGTTACAGGCGTACCCCTGCCGCTGGTAAGTATGGGAGGTACCTCAATATTGTTTACCAGCGTAGCCTTCGGTATCATCCTTTCAGTAAGCAGGGATATTGATGAGCCTAAAAAAGTAGTAGTAGGGGAAATACGTGAGGTAGAGCTGGCAACGGCGTAATTTTTTTAATGAGTGAATTAGAGATTGAGTGAATCATAGTATATACCAATGACTGAATGACGCGCAGCAAATGACAAATACTCAATGGCAAACAACGAATTGAAAAATAGAAAGATAATAATAAGCGGAGGGGGTACCGGCGGGCATATTTTCCCGGCGATATCAATTGCCAATGCGCTTGTAAAAATCGATCCATCTACAGAGATTCTGTTTGTTGGTGCCAATGGGCGAATGGAAATGGAAAGGGTGCCGGCTGCAGGTTATAAGATCATAGGATTAGATATCAGTGGCATTCAACGCGGATCGATCTTAAAGAATCTTTCGCTGCCTTTCAAACTAATGGGTAGTATATGGAAAGCCATGAAGATCATCCGTGAATTTAAGCCTGATGCTGTTGTTGGCGTGGGCGGCTATGCTTCGGGGCCGCTGCTGTATGCTGCATCAGTAAAAGGTGTACCAGCCTTGATACAGGAGCAAAATTCGTTTGCCGGGGTGACCAATAAAAAACTTGGTAAAAAGACAAAAAAAATATGTGTTGCATTTGATGGCATGGAAGCATTTTTTCCAAAGGATAAGATCATCAAAACGGGTAACCCCGTTCGCAGGGAATCAGTTGATATTGCGGGCAAACGCGAAGCAGCCTATACCGAATTTAACCTTTCGCCTGCGAAAAAAACGATACTGGTTGTGGGTGGTAGTTTGGGCGCACGTACATTGAATGACAGCGTGATCAACGATCTGGATAAAATAACAAGTAGTGATGTACAATTGATATGGCAAACGGGGAAGCATTACTATGCGGATATAATCCGCTTGCTGGGTAAAGAGGTTCATCCTAATGTGCGTATCCTGGAGTTTTTAAACCGGATGGATCTTGCCTATGCAGCTGCAGATATCATTATATCCAGGGCTGGCGCCGGAACGATAGCCGAATTGTGTATAGTTGGTAAGCCTGTGATACTGGTGCCTTCGCCCAATGTAGCTGAAGATCATCAGACTAAAAACGCCAAAACTCTGGTTCAGGAAAATGCGGCTGTATACCTGGCAGATCGTCTTGCATCGCGTAAGTTGATACGTGAAGCTCTTGCGCTGCTCGATGATGATAAAATGCAAAAGGCATTAAGTGACAATATCAGCAAACTGGCCAAGCCTGATGCGGATATAACCATAGCAAATGAAGTTTTTGCCTTAACAGGCAAAAGAAAGTAAAACGATTAAAGGAAGCGTAAAATGGAACTGCAGGATATCAAAAGAGTATATCTCATCGGAATAGGTGGTATTGGCATGAGTGGCCTAGCGCGGTACTTTGCCCATCTGGGATGCATTGTTTGTGGTTACGATAAAACAGCTACCGATTTAACCAACCAGTTACATTATGAAGGGATAAGGATAGTTTTTGATGATAGGGAAGATTGGATCCCTTTGAGTTTTAAAAATCCCGACCCATCAACGCTAATCATATACACGCCTGCAATACCACGCGATTCTGCTATCTATAATTATTTCCGCGATAATGGTTTTGATATGTATAAGCGCTCGCAGGTGCTTGGTATGATCAGTAAAACCAGGTATACCATCGCTGTAGCTGGTACGCATGGCAAAACAACTACCTCCTGTATGATCGCCCATATTCTGAAAGAATCGGGAGTGGACTGTTCGGCGTTTTTAGGTGGTATCGCCTCTAACTATGGTACTAATGCTTTATTTGGCAACAGTGATGTTGTAGTTGTTGAAGCAGATGAGTATGATCGTTCGTTTCTAACCTTATACCCCGATATTGCCATTATCACATCTATGGATGCCGATCATTTGGATATCTATGGCAACCATAACCAGCTGACCGAATCGTTTATTCAGTTTGCTTCGCAAATAAAAGATGGGGGTACACTCATTTTTCATGAAGACCTGCCTTTAACTTCGGGTATCACTTATAGTGCAAAAGGTCCGGCTGATGTAAAAGGGCTTAATGTACAGATCAAAGAGGGTGATTTTTATTTTGATTTTAAAAATGATGATCTGCAAATAGACCATATAAGGCTTGGTATTGCAGGTTTGCATAATGTAGAAAACGCCCTGGCAGCAATTGAAGCAGCCTTGAAATTGAAGATAGCCCCCGAACTTATCAAAAATGCATTGGGTACATTTAAAGGTGTAAAACGCCGGTTCGAATATATTTTAAAGACGAAAGAGCATATCTATATTGATGATTACGCATTAGGCGAAGTTTATACCCACCTTATTGAAGCCACCGGGAAATTTTATTTAGCCAAAAGAGCCTTGTCGCGCGGGGACAAAGAGGGGTGGGCGCAGTTTAATAATGAAGCGATCAAGGTTATGCGTCGTGGCCGTAACATAGGTTATTCCAG
>CAISPD010000215.1 GCA_903887275.1 uncultured Mucilaginibacter sp. | reverse complement strand
TATCGATCAGCACGGACTGAAGATACCGTTGTCGGATAATTTTACCGCGCGGGTGATTGCAGCCAATGGATATATTGATGAGGTTTTTGGAAGTAAAGTGGATACGCTGCATACCGAAATTGCCAGGCAGGTATATAAGACGGCACAGTTTATAAGCAAAGACTCATTGTGGAATGCGCAGATAGCGCAGATATATGTTAACAGTGATCATCAGTTAGAACTTATTCCGCGGGTTGGTACCAATAAGATTTTACTGGGCAATGCCGATTCGCTCGCCATTAAATTCAGCAATCTGCTCACCTTTTACAAAAAGGCTATGCCACAGGTGGGCTGGGACAGGTATAAAACCATCAATATAAAATATGCCAACCAGGTAGTGGGTATTAAGAATGACAGCTTTAAGAAAGATTCGCTGAAGGCGGCTGCAAAAGCTGATTCGATAAAACTAAAAAAAGACACATCGCAAATAGTAAATTAATATGGACATGAGTTCGACACAGGAAAAAAGCTCGCCAATCGTCGTTGGATTAGATATCGGTACCACGAAGATTTGTGCCATTGTGGGCCGCCGGAGTAAGAACGGTAAAATAGAAGTTTTAGGTATTGGAAAAGCTGAATCAGCCGGCGTAACCCGTGGTATGGTTTCCAATATTGATAAAACGGTACAGGGCATTATCCAGGCTATTGAAATAGCAGGATCGCAATCAAACGTTGATATCAAAGTAGTAAACGTGGGTATTGCAGGGCAGCATATCAAGAGTTTACAGCATAGGGGATTGATAACCCGCCGCGACCTGCAATATGAGATAAGCCGGAAGGATATCGATAAACTGGTAGAAGATATGTACAACCTGGTAATGCCTCCGGGTGAAGAGATCATCCACGTATTACCGCAGGAATTCACGGTCGACAATGAGCCTGGAATCAAAGATCCGATAGGCATGGCGGGTGTGCGCCTGGAAGCTAATTTCCATATTATTTCGGGACAGGTTACTGCGATAAAGAATATCGTTAAATGTGTCAATAAAGCTGGCCTGGAAAGCCAGGAGCTGATATTAGAGCCATTAGCTTCCTCTGAGTCGGTTTTAAGTGATGAGGAAAAAGAAGCAGGCGTAGTTTTGGTAGATATAGGTGGTGGTACAACCGATGTGGCCATTTTCCATGAGGGTATCATCAGGCATACTGCGGTTATTCCATTTGGCGGTAACAGTGTCACTGAAGATATACGCGAAGGCTGCTCGGTCATGCGCAATATAGCAGAGCAGTTAAAGGTTAGATTCGGCTCGGCATTAGCAGAGGAAAATAAAGAAAATGAAATTGTTTGCGTACCCGGTTTGAGGGGTCGTGAGCCAAAAGAGATATCGGTAAAAAACCTGGCCTATGTTATTCAGGCCCGTATGGAAGAGATCGTGGAGCATGTGTATTACGAGATCAAATCATCGGGTTATGAGAAGAAGCTTATTGCAGGTATTGTTATTACCGGTGGCGGCGCCCAGTTAAAGCATTTGCCCCAATTGGTAGAGTATGTAACCGGACTTGATTGCCGTGTGGGATATCCAAACGAGCATTTAGCGAAAAATGAAGTGTTGCCAAAGCCAGTTTATGAAGAATTGCAGAGTCCGACTTTTGCTACCGGTATTGGTTTGTTGATTAAAGGTATCCAGAAAATGGAGTACAACGAGGTACCGGTAAACACTACTGTGAAAGCTGAAAAGACCAAATATGCCGAGGATAAGCGCTTTGGATTATTTGGAAAACTGTTGGAAACCGGTCGTAAATTCATCAAAGACGATATCAAGGACGAGGACTTCCTTAAATAAAACCGGGTAATTATTCACAATCAGCAACTTTTCCACAATATTGACAATTGTGGAAAAACATTGTTGAAAAAGTAATAATATTACAGATAGGTTAAATAAATTTTAGGTGCTTCACATTTAGCTGAGAATTAGGAATATGCAGTTTGAGATGTTAAAAGAAAAATCGTCTATCATCAAGGTAATTGGTGTTGGCGGTGGCGGCGGCAACGCGGTAAACCATATGTACAAGCAAGGTATAACCGGTGTGGATTTCATTATCTGCAACACCGACGCTCAGGCTTTAGAGCTGAGCCCTATACCTAACAAAGTACAGCTGGGAGCCAGTTTGACCGAAGGGATGGGTGCAGGTTCGATACCAGAGGTTGGTAAAAACTCAGCAATCGAAAATATCGATGATATTAAACAAATGCTTGGCCCCAATACCAAGATGTTGTTTATCACAGCTGGTATGGGTGGTGGCACCGGAACAGGAGCAAGCCCTATTATTGCCAAGGCTGCCCGCGAAATGGATATCTTGACTGTCGGTATCATTACTACGCCTTTTTCTTTCGAGGGGAAGCGTCGTAAAATGCAGGCAGAAGAAGGTTTGGAAGAACTGAAAAAATATGTCGATTCTTTCCTGGTTATATCCAACGATCGCCTGAGGCAGGTGTTTGGTAATTTGACACTTGGATCTGCCTTTGCGCAGGCAGATAATATATTGACGACGGCTGCCAAGGGTATAGCAGAGATCATTACGTTGCCCGGCTATATCAACGTTGATTTTAAGGACGTACGCACCGTGATGAAAGATAGTGGTGTTGCCATAATGGGCAGTGCTTCTGCCGAAGGTGATAACCGTGCATTGAAAGCTGTTGAAGGTGCACTTCTTTCGCCATTGTTAAAAGACAATGAGATTGAAGGTGCAAGGTATATCCTGTTAAATATCAGTTCGGGTGAGAAGGAAGTTACCATGGATGAAGTGAGTGTGATCACTGATTTCATTCAGGAAGAAGCTGGTTTGGCTGCCGACCTGATATGGGGTAACTGTCGCGATGAGGCTTTAGGTGATAAACTTTCGGTTACTATCATCGCAACTGGTTTCCAAACCAAGGACGAACGCGAAAAAGAACAAAGCAATAAAAAAGTAATATCCATGTTGGTGCCCGAAAGCAACAACCTGGTTAAGCCTGTGGTGAACGAGTTTATCAATGTTGTAAAACCCGCAGAGCCTGTAGGATCCGAGCCCTACATCAAACCTAAAGAAGAACAAAAACAAACAGGATTATTCGATCTTTTTGGTACAAAAGAGGAGGTTGAAGAAATTATCACCCATAATCTTGCTGAAGAGCCTGCAAGTTTTGAGCCTGAAGCTACGGAAGAGTTTACCTTCAAGATAGCGGACTCTGTGATGCAGTTTGAGCCTGTAAATGAAGTAGTGCCTGAGCCGGAGCCAGAACCGGAACCAATTATCGGTGCCGACGATCATAAAACTGATGAGTCTATTGAAGAGCAATTGCGGAAGTCGCGTGAACGCATTATGCGTTTAAAAGACCTGAGCATGAAACTGCGTACAGGTAATATTCAGGAGCTTGAAAATGTGCCCGCCTACAAACGTAAGGAAATAGCTTTACAGCAAACTCCTATGTCGGACGAGAGTCAGGTTTCGCGTTTTTCACTTTTACAGGATGAAGAAGGCAATATCGAGATCAAGAACAATAATTCGTTCCTGCATGATAATGTCGATTAATTTAATTTGCATTTCAAAATCAAATAGTTAATAAATTATGAGTAGAGGCACATGTAAATGTGTCTCTTTTGTTTTTAAAAGCGTTTTTAGGCCTTATTAGGCCAGCAGATCAGGGTTTTTGGATTGTCCTGATGGTTATCATAAATAGTAATTGAATTGGTAAAAGCCGTTTTAAGGCTTATATTTGCATTTTATTTAAGTAGAAAGCGATTTGGATCTGTTTGACAAGATATCGAAAACCATGGGAGGGCCAATTGGTCAGCACCAGGAGTGGTCGCATGGTTATTTTTCATTTCCCAGGCTGGAAGGAGAGATAGCACCGCATATGATGTTCAATGGTAAAGAACATTTGGTTTGGAGCCTGAACAATTACCTTGGTCTTGCCAATCACCCCGAAGTAAGGGCTGCCGATGCGCAGGCCGCAGCCGATTATGGTATGGCGTACCCGATGGGTGCCCGTATGATGTCGGGTAATTCACGTCACCACGAGGAATTGGAAAATGATCTTGCCGCTTTTGTTGGAAAAGAAGCCGCGTTTTTGCTGAATTATGGCTATCAGGGAATGGTTTCTATCATCGACGCCCTGGTTGACCGTAACGATGTGATCGTTTATGATGCCGAATCGCATGCTTGTATCATTGATGGCGTTCGCCTGCACATGGGCAAGCGCTTTGTTTACAAGCATAATGATATCGCTAGTTTTGAAAAACAGTTAGAGCATGCCACGCGCATTGTGGAGCAAACCGGCGGCAGCATCCTTGTGATCACCGAAGGTGTATTTGGTATGTCGGGTGCACAGGGGAAACTCAAAGAGATCATCGCTCTGAAAAAGAAGTTTAGTTTCCGATTACTGATTGATGATGCACATGGTTTTGGTACCATGGGTAAAACCGGGGCGGGCACACATGAAGAGCAGGATTGTATCGACGATATCGATATTTACTTTGGTACATTTGCCAAATCAATGGCTGGTATTGGTGCGTTTGTGGCGTCCAATAAACCCATCATCAGTTACCTGCGTTATAATATGCGTTCGCAGACATTTGCAAAAGCTTTGCCGATGCCAATGGTGCTGGGATTAAAGAAACGTTTTGAACTACTGAAATCAAAGCCTGATTTGCGCGAGCAATTATGGACCATTGCTAAAGCTCTTCAACAGGGTTTGGGTGATAATGGTTTTGATATTGGCATCACCAATACAATGGTAACCCCGGTGTTTCTGAAAGGAGAACTCAATGAGGCGACCAGCTTAACTCGCGATCTGCGCGAAAATTATGGGATCTTCTGCTCTATTGTCGTATACCCGGTGATACCTAAGGGTTTGATAGAGCTCCGTCTGATCCCAACTGCAGCGCATTCAATTGAAGATGTAAATCGTACTATCGATGCATTCAGCGAAGTTGCTGTAAAATTGAAAGACGGTTTTTATAAAGAGCAAAAAATGGCTGTTGCCTAAATAGCTATAAAACAATTTGGCAAGCCTTTCGGTTATACGAAAGGCTTTTTTATTTTTAAGCCACCAATACTTACCGCTATGATCAACCGTCGTGATTTTATAAAACTGAATGGACTTGCTGCCACCGGTCTGGGGCTGGGATTAAAACCTTCGTGGTTTTCTCCGATTCAGCAATTTGAAAGCAAAAGGCTAAGCCCTAACCTGCGGCGATTTACCAGCACAGCGGTAGAGAGTACCATTGCGCACATCAAGGCTGATATTAAAGATCCTGAGATTGCATGGTTGTTTGAGAACTGTTATCCCAATACACTCGATACTACTGTAAAATTTAAAAAGAAGGACGGCAAGCCTGATACCTTTGTTATTACCGGCGATATTGATGCCATGTGGATGCGAGATTCCTCGGCCCAGGTTTGGCCTTATTTGCCGCTCATTAACAAAGATCCCCAATTGAAGGAACTTATCCAGGGGGTATTAAACAGACAGGCCAAATGTATTCTGATAGACCCATACGCCAATGCCTTTAATGAAGGGGCAACAGGGAGCGAGTGGGACAAAGACCTGACCGATATGAAGCCCGAGTTGCATGAGCGTAAATGGGAGGTTGACTCCCTTTGTTACCCTGTTCGACTGGCTTATAATTATTGGAAAATAAGCGGAGACGGCAGCTTTTTTGATTCCGAATGGCAGCATGCGGGAAAACTCATTTTACAAACATTTGAGGTTCAGCAACGCAAGCATAGTGCTGGTCCATACCATTTTCAACGAAATACGGAAGTGGCCAGTGATACGGCGCCCAATGGGGGGTATGGCAACCCTGTTAAACCTGTTGGCTTGATCTGCTCAATATTCAGGCCTTCCGACGATGCGACGATTTACCCTTTCCTTATACCTTCAAACTATTTTGCTGTACTCAGCTTAAACCAGCTGGCCGAAATGTACGAGCAGATAGCACATGATCATAATACAGCCTCGCAATGCCGGGCGCTGGCAACGGAAGTGCATACGGCACTTCAAAAATATGCTGTTGGACAGCATTCGGTATATGGTAGGATTCTTGCCTATGAAGTTGATGGTTATGGGAACCAGCTATTTATGGACGATGCTAACGTGCCTAGTTTGCTGGCATTGCCTTACCTGGGTGCTATCAACCCTAATGATCCGCTATATGATAATACCCGCAGGTTTGTTTTGAGCCGTTCAAACCCCTATTTCTTCCGTGGTAAAGCGGCTGAAGGCATTGGTGGCCCGCATGTTGGGCTGGGTTATATCTGGCCTATGAGTATTATTATTCGTGCCATCACTTCTACCAATGAAAAAGAAATTAAAACCTGTTTAAAATGGCTTAAAAGCACACACGCTGGTACAGGTTTTATGCATGAATCGTTCAATCAGGATAATCCTGTTGATTTTACACGTAAATGGTTTGCCTGGGCCAATACCCTATTTGGTGAATTGGTGATAAAAATTCATCAAAATCATCCACAAATATTAAAATCGATCATATAGTTATGATTTAAATATTTTGATAAACAATTTTTAAATTAAATGCCCGGTAAAATGTATTTAATATAATTTAGATGTTAAATTTAACTGCCGGGTAATTAATTTATTAAATCTGAAACTACAGAATATATATATTTTAAGTATCTTAAATATTATTGCATATTATTCTACCCCAATAGCGCAGACTCATAAAAAATGTGGAAAAATAGCCTCGCCAAGGCCATATTTTTTATAGTCAAAAGTTTTTTTTTAAATAAAAAGCATTTAGATTAGCTTTAATTAAAACAATAAAACCTCAATACTTAAAAGGAGTAGACAAATGAAAAAATTTACTGAAGTAAAGAACCTTGTTGCGTCATTAGAAGCAGACGCCGACAAATTCTACAACAAGGGCAACAGCGCTGCTGGCACGCGTGTTCGTAAAGGCTTGCAGGAACTTAAAAATTTAGCTCAAGCAATTCGCCTGGAAATTCAGGAATCAAAAAACAAAGCATAAGGTATTAGCCGTACTTTATCACTGAAAGCCCGCATCTCAACCGTGCGGGTTTTTTATTGGGCTAATTTTTGAGTTTCAGTTACGATCTTTTCTGCCAGACCTGCGCTAACCTGTACCAAGGGTAAACGTACAGTGTCTTCGCAAATACCCAGCTTCTTTAGTGCAGTTTTAACCCCGGCCGGGCTACCTTCCGCAAACATCATTCGGGTAAAGTCAATTAGTGAAGAATGGCCCTTCAGTGCAGATTTAAAATCACCCTGAAGGCAAAGCCTGATCATATCAGAAAACGGACGCGGCAGGGCATTACCTACAACAGAAATAACACCCACGCCTCCTAAAGCGATCATGGGTAAAGAGATAGGATCATCGCCAGAGATCAATAAAAAGTCTTCGGGTTTATCACGTGCTATCTGGTTCAGCTGATCAAAGTTGCCTGATGCTTCTTTGATGCCAATGATATTTTTGAAATCATGCGCCAGCCTCACAGTGGTTTCTGCCGACACATTACTTCCGGTACGACTCGGTACATTATACAGCAGCACCGGCAGCGAAGCTGCTTCGGCTATTGCTTTGTAATGCTGGTATATACCCTCCTGTGTAGGTTTATTGTAGTTAGGGCTTGCCGATAGTATAGCATCATATCCGGTGTTATCAAAGGCTTTTATTTCAGCAACTACTTCTGCAGTATTATTGCCGGCAATACCCGCTACCAGCGGTACCCTGCCACGATTAACCTGGGCAGTGAACGACCAAACCTGTTTTTTCTCATCCTTACTTAATGTTACACTTTCACCCGTTGTGCCTAACGATACCAGGTACTCTACCCCGCCGTCAATTAAATAATCGATAAGTCTGCGCAATGCATCATAGTCAACCGATCCATCTTCATGAAATGGGGTTACCATCGCTACACCTGTGCCGTAAAATTTGTTCATAGTCGTTAATAAAAGGACGCTAAGATAATAATTTGTTTTTTCTGTGTGATACAATTGAGTAATTGGCCTTAAAAATGCCCACGAAAATTTTACATGGATATGCAATTTTTTTTGATCAACTTTAATATCGCTTACCAGCCAACCAATTATAAACCAATCGTATGAAAAAAGAGATCACAACAAATCCAGGTCATTTGGATTCAAATGAAGTTACTTCCGGTGAAGCCACATCGCTTGATCGCCGCAAATTCATCAAATACGCCGGTGCAGGTGCCCTGGCTTTCACTATATTGCCACGACATGTACTTGGCGGTACCGGATTTATTGCACCAAGTGATAAATTGACCATGGCCTATGTTGGCTGCGGTACGCAGGGTATGCGTGAGTTATTACCGCTGTTGGCCGTGCCTGATGTGCAGGTGATTGCGGTTTGTGATCCTAACCGGGATGCTGTGGGTTACCGCGATTGGGATAAAACCGGACTTCGGAACGAGATCAGGAAAGCGATCAATCAACCCAACTGGCTCCCGGGAGGTGAAAATATCATACCCGGTGGCAGAGAAGTGGGAAGGAATGTGGTAGATAGTTTTTACGGCAATATCCGCAAAGCAGATAACTTTAAAAGCTGCAATGCCTACGCCGATTATCGCGAACTGCTGGAAAAGGAAAGAGATCTGGATGCGGTGAAGATCATGACACCCGACCATTTGCATGGTTTGTTTGCCATTGCGGCATTAAAACGTAATAAGCATGTTTTAATGCATAAACCTGTTTCCAACCGTTTACTGGAGGGTAAGGCGGTAATCGAATTAGCGCGGCAGAAACCCAATGTGGTTACTCACCTGGTACCCTGGGATTCAAATGGTTCGATGGATCAGGTAATGGCCTGGATCAATGCTGGCAAAATAGGCAAGCTAAAAGAAATACATAACTGGACCAACCGTCCGGTTTGGCCACAGTACCCAACCTTGCCTACTGAGTATGTTCCGATACCTGATGGACTCGACTGGCAGTTATGGCTTGGACCTGAGGCCGACAGGCCTTATTCGCCAAACTTTACCAATATGGTGTTCCGTGGCTGGTATGATTTCGGTGGCGGTTCTATGGCTGATATGGGGCATTATAGCTTGTGGACAGTTTTTAATGCATTGAAACTAACCTCACCTGAAATTATAGTTCCTAATTTGACGCATTATGTAGGTATGGGCGACCATACCCCCAATTTTGTTCATAACGATTTTTCATTCCCTTCGGGCTGTACGGTTAAATTTAAATACCCTGCCAATGGTAACCGCCCGCCGGTGGATCTGTACTGGTGGGATGGGGGTATACGCCCAACCGTACCGGAAGAACTGATTGCAATAGGTGAAGAGGATCTTCCGGCTGAAGGCATGATGTTTATTGGCGACAAAGGCAAAATATTGACCGGTTTTAACATACAGAACCCGCGATTATTTTCGAAAAATAATAAAGAAGAAAAAGCCACCGTGCCACCAATAAATTCATACGAGCATAGTAAAATGATAGATGCGCTAACCTTGTTTGCTAAAAATTGTAAAGCGGGCACCCAGTATCCGGGCAGTTTTATTGAAGCAGAGGGACTTACCGAAGCTGTAAACTTGTACGCAGCTTCATTAAGATCGCAGAAGTTGTTGAAATACGATGCCACTACAAGGACGATCACCAATGTGCCGGATGCAAATAAATACCTGAAACGCGAATACAGAACTGGCTGGGATCCGGCGACTATTTAAAAGCTTACTATGAATCGTAGAAAATTTATTACACAAGGTACAATGGGAGCAGGAGCAATGCTGTTGCTCCCCGATTTGTTGAAGGCTGCACCCAAGGCAAAGCATCCCATAGGCTTTCAAACCTTCCCGATAAGGGATATGGTGTCCAAAGATTTTGCCGGCACCATGAAAACCATGGCT
Organism: uncultured Mucilaginibacter sp.; assembly: GCA_903887275.1. Lineage (GTDB taxonomy): Bacteria > Bacteroidota > Bacteroidia > Sphingobacteriales > Sphingobacteriaceae > Mucilaginibacter. Next base: position 35,205 of record CAISPD010000215.1, on the reverse strand, counting down.
GGCCTGGGTTACCAGTATACCGAAATGTGCCACCCCAAAGGATATGCCGATGCTGGATTTGGCGCTTTGGTCAATGTTAAGCCCTCCGACCTGAAAAAGATGATCGAAGATGCCGGGCTAACCTGCCCCAGCTGCCATTTTGGGATGGGAAGCCTGAAAGCTAACTTTTCGGAATGTATGGATTTTGCACACGGGCTGGGACTGTCGCATATCATCACCCCAGGGTTGGAAACACCGGGTAAAACCATAGCCGATTATCAGAAAGCAGCCGGTGAGTTGAATAGTATAGCCGCTAAAATCAAAGCTGAAGGCATGATCACCGGGTTGCACAACCATGAAGGCGAGTTTAAGAAGATCGATGGTACACTCATTTATGACGCCATTTTGGAGGCATTGGATGGTAAACTGGTAAAAATGCAGTTCCAGACCGAAGTTATCAAGCTTGGGTATAAAGCATCAGATTATTTCAGGATCTACCCGGGCAGGTTTATTTCCTCGCATTTGTCTGATTGGACGGCTGATGGCAAGCAAGTGCCGATAGGTCAGGGTACGATCGACTGGAAGGAATTTTTTGACATCGCAAAAAGGACCGGCGTAAAGAACTTTTATGTGGAGATGGATTTTGCAACCTATAAAGATAGTGCCGAATATATTCATGGCTTAATAGGTTAAAAACTCAGTCCTATCCTTACCCCGTTGCGAATATTACTACCGCTATTGAAGGAGGTGCCATACATCAGCCGGAAGGCCAGGTATTGTACCCCTACACCCAGTTCTGTATAGTTTTTCAGTTGCGGTGTAATCAGGTAATTGATATCCACGATCTCCTGCAATTTCAATTTGCGGATGAGCGGTATTTTATTGGTGATGAATCCCGAAAAATTATGTTCGAGGTGCCCTTCAAGGTATTGATCAGGCGTGCTGAACCGATAGTAGTCCAGCAATAAAAAACTATTGAGGCCGCTTTTATAAAGTAAAACTTGATTACCTGCAAATTGCTTAAAGTCGGTATAATAGAGCTTATTGGCATTTAAAAATTTACCGGCTCCGATAAAGAACGATGTTCGTCCATACAAGCCCAGGTTAATATCCTGTTTGCTGATATCGGCTTCAAGCAGGTCGTAATCTATGTCCGAGCCTAATAGGTTTTTAAATCCTTTGGTAAAGGTCAGCCCGATGGTGGGATAGTCTGATGGTATATATCGTCTGCCGAAAGGATAAGTCTCGTATTTATTACTGAAATCGTAGGTGGTACGCAGCGTAATTTTAAACGATTGATTTTCCGGAAATAGCGGCGTGTCATGTTCCGGATCAAGCGGATTATTGGCTGTAAATTGGTTTCCCTTTGGATGCAACAAGCTATAATTATTGGTATTGGGCAACCATCGGCGGTCGGCCCATTCAACGGTAGCATTTGCCTGCCATCCACCGTAGATCCTACCCGATAACGATGCAACAGCAAATTTTTTCTGATAAAGTTTCTCGAAATTCTGCCGGTCAAACAATGTATAGGAAGTATTGACAAAAGACGACATTGGCGTCAAACTATTTAAATCCACTACGTTTGATCCGCCCGATAAATTCAGGTAAAAATTACCCAGAGGCAAGGTGGTATTGGCATTGATATCGAACAAATGATCTGAAAAACCATAGCGTACATTGGCGCCAAAACCAAACACTTTGTTGCTCAAGCTATCTGCCCTTCTGCGGTATGTAAAGCCATAGTTGAGCGCAGGGCCCTCCACTGTATTAAATAAAATCGAACTTACAAGTGGATCGAGGTGGTAAAATGCATGTTTATAGCGATCGACTATATTGATGCCTGTAAGCAGCAATCCTCCGGGCGTAACTTTGTTAGTAGCCTTATCAAGCGAATCAAGATAGGTTTTCGATTCCAGTCGTGCCGCAATGATCTCTTTTTTCTTGTAGTCTTTTTGTTCTTCCAGGGTAAGCGGTATGGGCCGTTCCCTGTTCCAGTAAAGCGAATCGTTTTTATTTACCTTTTGTGGTATATGCAATATTTCATTGAACTCGTGTTTTTTGAAGGTTGGGTTAAGGTCATAGTCTTTATAAACGGATATGAAATACCCCTTCAGCCTGAAGCCAAATAATCCTCCGCTAAACTCAAATTTATTAGTCGATTGCATCCATTTATTGGAATCAATTTTCAGAAATTGCTGGTTGATACGCAGCGTATCTACAAAGTTGATATTAGCCCGGCTGGTAACATAAAGATCAAGTGCATAAATGCGCCAATTGCCATCAATGATATAGATAAGCCCATCAAAACAAGGGTCGTGACCCCTGCGTGGCGTAACCTGTATTTTATTGATGGTAACGCCATTTTCGGTCGTTATACCTAATAATTTGTATTTGTAATAAAACAAGGCGTTGTCCGAAACAGGCGAAATCAGTGGGCGGTTACTCAGACCACCCCAATCCTGCAGGTTCTCGTAAAAGTTGACCCGGGCATCACTGGCACGGTTAAAGCTGAACATGCGGTTACTGCCCGAGAATTTCGACGAGATCATTTCTTCATGCAATTGCCCGGGATATTGGTAGCTGACTTTTGATTCCGATTCCGACAAATAAATGATGCCCCTGCGGTTGGAATCGAGCCCTATCTCGCGACCGATCTGGTTGATGTCGGCCCCCATAAACTTTTTTGGGGCAGCCAGCAGTTTTTGCAGACCTTTAATATAAACTTCGGCGGTATAGGCCTTTACTTCACTTAAATGTGCTTTGCGCTTGCGTATGGCTTTTCGGATTATTGCATAGGCCGGGTCCTGGCCTGTGGCGTTGATGGTTACTCCTCCTAATTCGTATACTTCCGCCGTCAGCGTGACGTTAAGCATGGAATTCTTTTCAAAATCAATTGTTTCGTTTTTCTGCTTAAAGCCTACAGCTCGGTACAAAATATCGTACTTTCCCGGTTTAAGTTTCAGCGCATATTCTCCTTCAATATTGGCTGAAGTTCCGTTAGTGGTACCCTTTACATATACGCTTGCGAAAGATATCGGTTTGCCGTTTTCATCACTGATTTTTCCGCTGATGGTAAGCTGGGCCGATGCACCAAAACTAAACAGCGAAATGACAATAAGTATTAAAAACCTCATAGCAACAGATATATTGCTAAGATGGGTTTAATTGAAGACAGTTACAGTCAGGATAATGTTAATTGTTGTTAAAAATGGGTCATTTGCTGCGCGTCATTTGGGTCATTAAAAATTGTCATTGCGAGGAGCCGGTGACTGGTTTTTGGAGTGGGGGCGACGTGGCAATCGCAAGGAGACTAATACGCGGGCCGGTTTTGTATGCTGATTTCAAATGAACCCTGGTCTAAATGCATGCCTTGCGATTGCTTCGTTCCTCGCAATGACAAAAAAGGAAAGGCATTGCTTCGTTCCTCGCAATGACAAAAAAGGAAAGGCATTGCTTCGTTCCTCGCAATGTCAAAAAAAGAATGTCAAATCATCGCTAACAAGTCCTCATCACTAATAATAGGAATATTAAGCTTGGTAGCCTTCTCCAGCTTAGCCGGGCCCATATTGTCGCCGGCAACCAGGTAATCCAGTTTGGCCGAGATGCTGCTGAGTATTTTGCCGCCGTTTTGTTCAATGATGTCTTTCAGTTCATCGCGCGATCGGGAGAAAGTGCCGGAAATGATAAAGCTCTTGCCGGAAAGCTTTTCGCTGGCCAGTACCACTTCCTTTTCTTCGGCGGTAAACTGCAGGCCAAGAGACTTTAAAGTTTCTATTTCTTCGCGGTGTTGAGCATCCGCAAAATAATCGATCACACTTTTTGCGATGCGTTCGCCGATCTCTTCAACAGCATTCAGTTCATCAAATGAAGCAGCAATGATATGATCGACCGATTTAAAATAGGCAGCCAGTTTTTTAGCTACCGTTGCCCCAACATAGCGGATCCCTAAACCAAACAATACTTTTTCAAAAGGCTGTTGTTTCGATTTTTCGATACCGTCCAGCATATTGTTGATCGACTTCTCGCCGAAGCGTTCCATTTGTTTTAGCTGGTCGGCTTTGCTGTATAGCGTATAGATATCGCTGATGTGTCGGATAAAACCGCGCTCATAAAGCGTATCGATGGTTTCGTCGCCCAAACCATCAATATTCATCACTTTGCGGCCGGTAAAATGCTGCATTTTACCTACGATTTGTGGTGCGCAGCCTTCGTCGTTAGGGCAGTAGAAAGCAGCCTCACCCTCTTTACGTTCGAGTGTGGTGCCGCACACGGGGCAATTGGTAATATAGTGGATCGGATTAGCTCCGGCCTGTCGCTTTTGGAGGTTGACGCCAATGATCTTGGGAATGATCTCGCCACCCTTTTCTACAAAAACCCAATCGCCTTCATGCAGGTCCAGCCGTACTATCTCGTTGGCATTATGCAGCGTTGCCCGTTTTACGGTTGTGCCTGCCAGTAATATCGGTTTCAAATTTGCAACGGGTGTAACGGCTCCCGTTCGGCCCACCTGATAGCTAACGCTTTGCAACTCCGTTTCTACCTGCTGCGCCTTATATTTATAAGCAATGGCCCAGCGCGGCGATTTGGCAGTAAAGCCTAACTCTTCCTGCTGGCTATAGTTATTTACTTTGATGACGATACCGTCAATTTCATAACTTAGATGATAGCGTTTGCTTTCCCATTCGGCAATAAACTGTAAAACCTGTTCGATATTGCTGCATAACCTACTTTCATTGTTAACCGGGAACCCCCATTGCTTAACCGCCTGCAGGCTTTCCCAATGGGTATCAAACAACCGGCGTTCGGTATAAAGAAAATAGATGAAGCTATCCAGCGGACGTTTAGCTACCTCGCCCGAATCCTGTAGTTTAATAGTACCTGAGGCAAAATTGCGGGGATTGGCATAGGCTGGTTCCCCATTTTCAAGCCGTTCCTCATTCAGCCTGTCGAAAGCTTTGCGGTGCATAAATACCTCACCACGTATTTCGAAGTCGGCAGGGTAATCCCCCGAGTGCAGGCGTTTAGGTATACTGCGTATGGTTTTTACGTTCTCGGTCACAACATCGCCCTGAGTGCCATCGCCGCGGGTAACTGCACGCGCCAGGTGACCATTTTCGTAGGTCAGGCTCATGGATAGTCCGTCGAACTTCAGCTCAACAACATATTCAAAATTTTCGCCAATAGCTTTTTTGATACGCTGGTCGAAATCAAGCAATTCCTGTTCATTATAGGTATTGCCTAAAGATAACATAGGCCAGCGGTGTTTTACCGTCTGGAATTCTTTGGTGATATAACCACCCACATTTTGCGAGGGCGAATCAGGATCGACCAACTCCGGAAATTGTTTTTCCAGCGCAACCAATTCTTCCAGTAATTTATCGAATTCAAAATCGGAGATGGAAGGCATAGCCAGTACATAATACTTGTAACTATGTTCTTTCAGTTCGGCGGATAGCGCCGCAATTCGGTTCTTTGCTTCCTCAAATGACATGGAGCGAAGATAATAATTAGTGATTAGTTGATCGGTGACCTTGAAGCAAATTTATGATCACATTTTCAGCCAGCTATTTACTGTTTTTAAGGTAGATATCACCATCAATAGACATGGGGAAAGTTATTCCACCCGGTATTTTAGGGTTGTCTTTAATTTCAAGGTCGCCTTTAATATGTTTTGAGATTTTCGACTCGGTGATCCAGCCTGTTGCTTTATCAAGTTTGATTTCAACGGTATAAGTGCCATTCACATTGTTGTAACGCATAGGAAGGCCGTTGGAAACGATAAAATCAGCTATGCCGGCTGAGGATACAGCGGCGTCTCCGTGTACATTGAACGCACGATCATCTACACTTTTTAAAACATAGGTTGTTTTAATTTTTGCAACCGCTATAGTTTCTATGTTGGTATCTGATACCCAGGTATCGTTAACCCCTACTGCTGCGTCAGGTAATACTGCAAATGCGTCCTGGAAATTATTTCTGAATGCTTTTTCGCCAAATGATTTTTCTACCTGAGCTTTGATCTGCGTTTTTTGGGCTTCAGTCAATTCAGGAAATCCAGCGAACATGTCTGCGTAAAAACTATCAATATTTTTTACGTCCATTATTTTGCCTTTTTTGCTGATGGTGATCGTAATTGTTTTATGCAACATCCCCCGCATTACCTTATTGATGATATCCTGACTATCCTTGTTTTTGGTATCAACAGACATTAGTGTTCTGCCAGACATATCCATCTTTATTCCAAAACTCTCGTATTGTACCTCCAACTCAAATACGGTATCCCTGATGGCGATAACCTTATGGGATACCAAAGCACTGATATATGTGTTGACCACCTGAGTATGCCCCGGAATTTCCTGAGTTATGGATAGATTGGAATTTTGGTTAAGATAATAGGTGCTGTCTTTCTTCAGATTTAGTACCAAACTGCTTTTTTGGCCATAACTGCTAAGGCTTGCTATCAATAGCAATAAGGTTATAGTTTTTTTCATTGGCTAAATATAGGATATTATGGTCATTGGTCATTGGGCATTTGGTTTTTTTACCGGGTAACAAATCACCAGGTTAACAAATCACCACCAGTCAACATATCACCAGCTAACCAATCACTTTGCCAAAAGTGGCTTTAATGAACAGCATTTTATTTTCCAGCTAAGTCTGTATATCTTCGGAAAACCAATTTTTACGCATGCAGGGAAAAATATCGGGAACGGGCACATTGATTTTTGTTGGCTTTTTTCTCGTTTTAGCATTACATGCATTTGGTCAGGAAAATGGCGGAATTATTAAGGGGCAAATCATTGGGGCAGATGGTAAACCTGTTTCAAATGTAAATCTGGCGCTCAAAAATTTGAGCAGAAAGGCTGTAACCAATAATACGGGTCTTTTTATTTTTATGAAGTTGCCAGTATTAAAAGACACGCTTGTTATTTCATCCATTGATTCCCGCACTATTATTCTTCCCGTTGCAATAACCCAAGGTCAGACGCTCGATATCGGCTCCATTAAATTGGAACCCAAAGTTCAGCAACTCCAAAGTGTGGAGATCAATGGCAGGCGAAGTTTATCTTATCGCAACCAATCCTCATTTTTTGGCAAAAAAACTGAAGCTGCCCTTAAAGATATTCCACAGGCGATCTCTACGGTGACGGGCGAGCTGATGCAGGATAAAATGGAGCTCACCTTAAAAGATGCGTTGAACGATATTGCAGGTGTTAACCAGTATTCGGGTTTTGATGAGTATACGATCAGAGGCTTCCGAGCCGAAAACGCCCGCGACATTGACGGACTAAGGGGTTATAATAGCACCTATACAAGCAATATGTTGGTGAACATAGAGCGTATTGAAGTGATCAAAGGCCCTACCGCAACACTTTATGGGAATGGCGACCCGGGAGGGACCATTAATCTGGTTACGAAAAAACCGCTGGATACCATGCGAGCTGCAATTAATATTTATAGGGGCACCTGGAATCATACACGGGCCATTGGCGATATTACCGGCCCTTTAAATCAGCAAAAAACAATGCTCTTCCGTTTTAATGCAGGGTTTGATCATACCAACTCCTTTGTCAATCAACTGTATGCCAATTCATACCAGTTCGCACCTTCGCTTACCTATGTGCCGAACGACCGTTTGAAGCTGAATGTCAATTTTTCGCTGTCAAACGTACATACCATGCTTAACCAGGGACAACCAGGAACGGAAGGGGATAACAATCTGCAATCAACCCCGATCGGCCTCACACTTAGTCAGCCTGGCGATTTTCTACATGAAACGGATTTTGCCACCATTATTTCAGGCTCCTACAAATTATCAAAAAGCCTAACCTACAATTTTGGCTACCTCAATTACATTACCCGGCAAAGTGTTGCAAGCCATGGCTTTAACGGCTATTCCTCGCCCGATTCGGTTTCTCTTTTTTATACAACTTTTCGTTACCATACCAATACTAGCACCCTCACCAATTACCTCACCTATAATATAAAAACGGGCAGTGTGAGTCACCAATTTCTGGCTGGTTTCGACTTTATCAAAAGCAGTGTTGATTTAAAGCAGCAATATTTTGAGCAGCCCCAATTTGGTACTGGTAAAGGCATAGTGGGGGTTTTTAGTTTAACCCATTCGCAATACGTTCCGCGACCGGTAAGCACCTACCAGGTTTCGGGTTTTGATAATGATGAATCGAATGTTGACGGTAATATTTATCATACCCTTGGCTTTTATATACAAGATGAGGCCAAAGTAGGTAAATGGAACTTTTTAGGCAGTTTGCGGGAGGAACATTATTTGACGGATGACGGCAGCAGTTTAAATGAAAGTGTTTTTTTGCCTAGGCTGGGAATAGTATATGCCATTCTGCCTGATTTGAGTGTGTATGGGACCTTTAACAACGGTTTTGATGCTTTTGAAGCCTCTACCGGAGCGCAGATTTTTAATTCGCCACTAAAGCCCAACACAAGTCACCTAATGGAGACGGGCATAAAGGGAAATTTTTTTAAAGATCGGCTATTTGCTTCCCTGGCTGTTTATCAGTTATTGCTGCGAAATGTAGCTGTAAATGCTAACGACCCCAGCAATCCTAACCTTTTTGTTCAGCAGGGCGAGAACCGCTCGCGGGGCATTGAGTTTGAAGCCAACGGCAATGTTCTCCCTAATCTGAGTGTCGACCTGAGTTATGCCTATTGCATGGCCAAAGTAACCCAAAGTAAGATATCCTCGCAAATAGGGATGCCGGTAGCAAATGCACCAAAATTTGAAAGCGGGAGCTGGATAAAATATTCTTTTAGACGAGGCTTTTTAAAAGGCTTTGGCCTGTCTTTCGGCCATAGCCAGGTTGGCGAACGCGCTACACTCGATCCTGCTTTCAACCTGCCATCATATTTTGTAATCAATGGTGGTATACATTACCGCCTGAAAAATTATCGTTTAGCGCTTAATTTATATAACCTAACCAACCAGGTTTATTGGCAGGGAGCTTATAACAATATCAACAAATGGCCCGGACAGCCCAGAAACGTTATGTTTAATTTGGGATTGTTGTTTTAAGCCGGGCGATCAACCCGGCTTGGTTACGAAAGGTAAATAGGCTTGATAATTTGCTAAGCGGGTTTCTCCCGACTTGCTAATTATCGCTTATCGTTTGGTCGTCTGTCACCGTCATCGGAATGATCATGCCACCAGGCAGCCGGGGATTATCTTCTATCTCGACATTACCTTTGATCACCTGATTTATTCTGGCTTCTGAGATCCAGCCGCTTACCCTGTCAATTTTCACGTCATATTCAGATATGCCGTTTACATTGTACTTCATCGGCATGCCATTGTTCACAATAAACTTATTGTTGTTATCGGGCGATATTACCGATTCGCCGTGAACCATAAAAGCGCTTGCAGTCACTTCGTTCAATGTAAATGTAGTGCTTACTTTTGTTTGCATCGATGCCTGCGTTTTAACATTGATATGCCATTTGTCGTTTAAGGCCACCTTCACACTCGGAAATACTGCCGTACCCATTTCCAGGTTACCCTTAAAAGCAACAGGCCCGAATGATTTCATTAATTGCTCTCTGAATTGTTTTTGCTGATCTTCAGTTAACCCGGTCACTCCTTCAAATAAACCTTGTGCCAGCGCATCGGTATTGCTTATGGACAAAAGTTTACCTGTTTTGCTCAATACGATCGAGAAAGGTTTATGAGTCATGTTAGCCATAATAACCGAAAAGGTATTGCTTTTATCGGTATTATCTGATTCGAAATTCAACAATGTGCCGTTGGGCATCGTCATTTGTATGCCTATTCTATCATACTGCACATGCATAACGTAAGCGGTATCGAGTAAATCAATAACCGTAAAGGCCATTTTAGCAGTGATATTAGAGTTGATATTTTGCAGCTGATTATTGATGGTTTGGCTTACAACCGAATTGGCATTACTAACCATATAATAGGTATTACCTTTGGTTAAATTTAATGCGAGAGTCGTTTTTTGCGCATAGCTTGCGCCCGCGAATAATAGCAGCAAAACTGTAACTAGCTTTTTCATAAGTTTTTTCCTTTGTGTAAACACTTAATTCACTGGGCATGAGGGTAGTTATACGCCTGTTGACTGTAATAGTTACACATGAATTAGTGAATGAATAACACGTTTAAGGAAAAAAAGTTTCAAAAAAACGAGCAAAATTATTTTAGAACAAAAAAATGATTAGATAAAGGGTGTGTTGAGAATTTAAAACCAGGGCAACATTAAGTGAAAGCGAAAAAAAATGCGCTATGTAAAGTACATAACGCATTTTAAATAACTTGATTGCTTATTTAATGTTTTACCGGAACCTCTCTGGCCATCATTGCATCCCTGATAAGTTTTACCGGTGAATTGCCATAACTAAGGAACTTTTCGTTGAAGTTTTTTAATTTGTATTGATCGCCTGCTTTGCTTTTCCAGTCTTCGCGCAGGTCGGTAATTTCTTTATAGCCGGTATAATAGCTTGTTAACTGAACGCTGCTAACACTAACACGCTTCCATTTTCCATCAGCTTCTGCCTGTTGTTGAAATGCTTCTCGGGTGAGCAGGGTCATGGCTGTTTGTTTTGGCATGTTCAGGCAATGAACACTATAGTCCAGTATGGTATTACAAACCGATCTCAAGTTCCATTTATACCACATGAGCCACATTTCGGGCGAGTTATCGCCAAAGCCGTTATCCAGCATCATTTGCTCGCTGTAAACGGCCCAGCCTTCTACGGTTGCAGTACTGCCAAAAACCGATTTGATCATGCTTGGGGCCTTGTTTGCATAAACCAGCTGAACATAATGCCCGGGTATAGCTTCGTGGATGCAGAGTATTTGTAAAACGTATTGATTGTATTCGCGCAAATAGCTTTCAGCCTTTTCAGGCGACCAACCTGCCAGGCTACCAACATTAAAGTAAGCATTTTGACCAGCGTCATAGGGGCCGGGCGAACTCATGGAAGCACCAACCACGCCGGCCATATAACCAGGTTCTTTGCGTACTTCCAGTGGCTTGGTAGGATCGAGCGTGAACAGATCTTTTTGGGTTACAAATGCGTTGAGTTTCGGCAGTTGATTGACAATGGCCGACTGGAATTCGCCCGGTTTTACGTGCGTGGCCGAAAGTGTATCTATCATCCTGCCGATTAAATCCAGGGTGTCTGCAGGCATCGGTGTTTTTCCAAAGTATTTTGGCCATAACTTAACGCTGAGTTTGGCCATCTCGTGGTGGATAAAGCCTTTGCGTTCAACTGCGGCATTAAATATTTGCTGTGCTGTTTTGGAAGATTGTATTTCAAACTTGAATTTTTCCTCGTAAAGATCTTTACCCAGTCTGAAACTGCGCGGATGATCATTTTTGAGGTTCTTGAGAAATTCCGTGTATGCCCTGACCGCATCTGCCGACAATTTAGCACGATCGAGCATCAGCTTTTTGGTAGCTTCGGGTATATTGGTCTTTTTGAGCGAATCGGCAAAGTCTCCTTCAAAAACGCTAAGGCCACCCAGGTGTTGATCTATCGCCAGGTTGGTCAATTCAACCACGGGGTTTTTAAGGTCTTTTTCTGCTTCCTTATAATAGGCCGGTACATTGGCCATTTTTTCATAAAAACTGTTCAGTCTCTTAGCCAACGGCGCATAATGTTCGTTGAGGATATAGGCAAAGCTGCCTATAACATTATAGGCTGACGGGTCCCATTCATATTGCTTTAACTGTTGTATTTGCCATTGCGTATAATTCATTTGATTTTGAATAATCGCATAGTCCATCTTATTGGTTTGAAGAAAACTCGCAGGAGTATACCGCCCGAGCGAATCCAACTGTACTTTCGCAAAATTGACCAGTTTTTCGCGGTACTTTTTGTCGGGGATCAATAAAATACTGTCGTATTTATGATAGCCTTCGCTCGTTCCCCAATCAGGATTCAGTTTCCAGAACTCATCCAGGAAGTGCTTTTCGTACTCGTTAAAAGCAGCGTCATCAACGCTTCCGTTGAGCGGACCAACCTGATCTTTCTTACATCCACCCAGCAGTACAGCAAACAACAAAAAGAAGCTAACTTTTTTTATCACGATCTTACTTCGTTAGTATTTCTAAATAGACTCCAAACTATGCATCTAAATCATCCCGCAATTGACATTCCGCACTTTGCATTTAAATCATTCCGCAATTGACATTCCGAACTCCGCATTCAATTCATTCCGCAATTGACATTCCGAACTCCGCATTCAAATCATTCCGCAATTGACATTCCGAATTCCGCATTTAATTGATCCCATTGATAAACTTAACGATCGCCGGCACCAATTCAGCTTTGAGCGGCAAATCGGGTTTATTGTAGGTCGCCAGGTTTTGATCCCTGTCGGCAGGAGCTTCTTTCAAAATATGGTTCATATTTGGAATGATAAGCAACTGTGCATCCGATTTCCCCTTTTTGAGTTTTTCGGCATTGTCGGTACTCACCTGCAAATCAGTATTACCCTGGATGATCAATGTTGGTGCCTTTACCAAATGAATAAACCTTTGTGGATCGTACCTGAACCACGACATCAGGTAATGTTGGATAGTTGGTCTTGCAATAAACCAAAGACTGGGGTCGATATTGTCAATCGTTTTACCCCTTTTCATGCTATCTATCAGTGTTTTAAAATTGTCCTGTATGGTTTGGGAACGCGTTTTTAGCTGATCAGTGAGTATCTTATCGGCTCTTTCGCCGGCACCAGCTAAAGATATAAAGCCTTTCACCGGCTGATCACGGCATGCCAGCATACCTACCAGCGAACCTTCACTGTGGCCAATTACAATAATCTTTGAAAAGCGCTGATCGTCATTAAGTATTTGTATCCATCCCACAGCATCGTCAACATAATCATCAAAACGCAGGTTAGATTCTTTATTGGTAGTTTGACTTGCGCCTATGGCCCGTTTATCATAGCGCAGGCTTGCAATGCCGTTTTTGCCAAGTTGTTCTGCTAATTCCCGGTAGGCATTTGTATTTAAATCCATTTTTAAATTGTTGCCATTGCGGTCGGTGGGCCCCGAGCCTGCTATGATCAGCACAACCGGAATTTTGCCGGTCATGTCTTTAGGGGTAGTTAAAGTACCAACGATAACACCCGATGCTATTTTTTGGGTTATTGGCGACTCGACCAACGATGGGTCAAAAGGTTTATCGGCAACAGGGTCGGACTGTACGATCGGTTTAAAAAGAAGTCCTACGATAAGATTGTCCTTATCGAGCGAGATACTCATCGATAAACTGGCATTCTGAAATGCTGAGGTATAAAAGGCAACCGGGGCCTGATAACTAACAAAAGTATTTTGCTGTAAAGTGCCCAATTGCGATTTAAGCTGTGATGCTGTTGCTTTCCAGGCATCGGGACTTAATGCGGCTTTCATAGGGCCGCCAAAAAGTTTGTAAATGCTATCTGGTTTATTGCTGTTGTAAAATGCAGTGAATTTTCCAACCGCCGCATTGTAAGCCTGTGGCTCGGTTTGGGCCCTGGCAATAACGGATATTACCGTAAAGCAAATAAAAATTATTTTTTTCATTGATGGCTTTGGTGATAACAAAATAAGAAGCTGCCCCGAAATTACAATTATTTTGTAAACCATTTTACAGGCAGCGCCGGGCATATTTAAATAAGGTTATTTTTTAGCCTGTTGCTTAAATATTTAATTAATTAATTTTATTAATAGTGGCCTAAAAACAATTCCAAAACGCAATGGATTTATTAATTAAGTGTTAAAGCGGGGCTAATATTTTGTGATTTTCTACTTTTTAGTTGTTATATTGCGTCAGTTTTAAATATAAAATTATCGGCTAAACCTTTACTGTCTATCATTAATGAAACTTATTGCCGGATGTTTATTGACCGTATTGCTAGCCTTTGCTTCTTCAGCAGTATGGGGTCAAAATGCTATTTCAGCCTTACACGGTAAAATTACAACAGAACAATCGATACCTGCTGATGCTGCAACAGTAGTGCTGCTTCATGCTAAAGATTCGTCGGTTGTTATGGGTACTATAAGCGGTAAAGACGGGCAGTTTAGTTTCAATAATTTACAGCCTGATAAATACCTTGTTTTTGTAACTCTGCTCAATTTTGAAAAGCTTTATGCAGGCCCATTTCAGCTGAATGCAGGCAGCGATTCAGACGCTGGTATAATTATGCTGAAACGTGCAGCCAACAACCTGAAAGAGGTTGTGATTTCGGGCAGAAAAGACTATGTAGAAGTTCGGCCGGATAAAAAGGTGTTGAATATTGATCGTAATATACTGTCCGCAGGTTCTTCCTTGCTTGATGTTTTAAGTACTTCTCCAGGCGTAAGGGTAGCCAACGATGAGGTTTTATTTCGTGGCGGACAAAAACCCCTGATAGCCATAGATGGGAAGCCCGTACAATTATCGGGCGATGAACTGGTAAATTTTTTGAAGAATTATCAAAGCAGCAGTATAAGCCAGATAGAACTTATCGAAAATCCGGGAGGTAAATATGAAGCATCAGCCGGTGGCGGTATGATCAATATCATCCTGAAAAAAAATAGCGCTATAGGTTCTAACGCTTCTGTTAGTCAGACAGCCGCTTTGGGCGATAAATACAAGTTAAATACAGCATTAACTTACAACCTGCGTACCGAAAAATTAAATCTGTACGCAAGCTATGGTTTCCAGGACAGCAAGGTGCCGCATACAATCAGTAACGATCGTACTATAGCCACCGGCGGACAATTGTACGACTTTGGTCTTAACTATATTGCCGATGTAAAGACCATCAGTAATAACTTTAGTTTAGGTGCCGATTATAAAATTGCCAAAGGGCAGTCTATCGGTTTTTTGGTAAATGGTTTTGATAATAACATCAAGTTCAACAAACAAAATGTTACTACCATCTCTACCAACGGACTGAAAGATTCAAGCATCAATACACATTCTGATATCAAACGCGATATCAATAATTTTAGCTATAACCTGAATTATACAGGTAACCTCGATAAAAATGGCAATAGTGTACTGGCTATAAACGGTGATTATACCAACTACCGGCGCAGTTCGGTTGAGGTTTTGCAGAATGATTTTTTTAATGCAGCGGGACAGCAGGACAATACACCAGTAAACTATATCGATCATTCACCATCGCATATAACTATTGAGTCGGCGCGACTTGATTACACGCAAAAATTTTCAAAGGCTGCAACACTGTCACTTGGCCTAAAAACCAGTAAGGTGCAGAGCGACAATCAAATTGATTTTAACCAACTGGTAAATGGCAGTTACCAGCCCGTGCCCGATCTTACCAATAATTTCACCTATAAAGAGCGTATCGATGCTGCCTATGTGCAGTTAGAACAAAAATTCAACAAAACTACGCTGTTTTTGGGCCTGCGTGGGGAGCGGACCACCAATAATGCTTTTTCAGTTAATCCTGCCCGCCAGGTTGATAGTAGCTATATCAATTTATTCCCAACGATACAATTGAGTCAGGAGCTTGGTAAAAATAACCAGCTGACCATTTTTTATCGTCGAAACATCAATCGGCCTAATTATCAGGAACTAAACCCATTTGTAGGATATGTTGACCAGTTTTACTACAGTACGGGTAATCCGTTCCTGAAGCCAGATTATATCAATACCTATACCATTTCCGATTTGATTTATGACAAATACAGCGTCAGTTTGAATTATATAAAAACCGACGACTATTTCAATACCATTTTTGAACAGGATGATGTGACCAAAGTTTACACCAGCACCAAGGCAAACCTGGGGACACGCTATCAATATGAACTAAGTTTGAGTGTCCCTGTAGATATTACATCGTGGTGGAGTATTTCGACCGATATCAATCTGTTTCATGAAAAGTATCTGTACAGCAACAATATAGTGCCAGAGCGCCAAACCAATGGGGCTGAAATATACCTGAATCAAACATTCAAACTATCACCAAAACTTAGTTTGCAATGGTTCAACAATTACGAGTCGCCAACCTTTTTTAACATTAGCGAGTACCGTAAATTGTATTATATGGATGCTGCCATCAGTTATTCAATCTTCAAAAACAAGGGAAGTTTAAAATTGGTAGCCTCGGATATTTTTGATACCGACTACAATTGGTATCATACCAATTACGCCAATCTGAATATTACACAGAAAGCTAAAGTGGGGTCGAGGTTTATTTCGGCAACTTTCACCTACCGTTTTGGTACTTCGGCAACCAAAAAGCGCAATAATTCTATCGACGAGCAGCGCCGGCTTGGCGGTAGCGAAAACTAATTGCTATTTATCCAATTCTTCCGGTTAACATGCTGCCTACAATTATCAGCAGCACAAGTAGAGATATGATGGTATACAAGTGGTCTTTTTCAATCGCAAATGCAATAACCGAAAAAGCAACCCGCAACACCGGTGTAGCTATCAGAATAATTATACCCAATTGAATAATTGCCTGCCCGCGTCCGTTTAATACACCTTGCAAAACGCCTTCTGTAGTACTTATAAATTCAGGTATTTTATGGAAACTGTCAAAAGCTGTTTTGCTATGCCCATGGCGATACAGATAAATAATTCCCCCTGCAAATACGAAAGAAACGGATACAATTACGCCGGTACGCAAAATCCAACCTATGATGGCCTGCATACCAGTGTTTTTAAAGTTTCCGGTGTTTTTTAGTTCGTTATTGCTCATGGTAGGCCAACGGCCGGTTTTTTGTTTTTACCCGATTACTTAAACAGCTTTATATACTTCCTTGTATTCCATGATAGATCATTTGTATAGCTATAATGGTGATAATAAATGCAAACAGCCACCTCAACCAGGTTGACGAAGTGCTTTGCATCAAAATTTTCGATCCGCTTAAGGCTCCCAATAACACGCCGATCACAACCGGCATTACAATCCCGGGGTTTATATAACCCCGCTGAATGTAAACCACGGCACTCGCCGCTGCAGTCACGCCGATCATAAAATTGCTGGTAGTTGTTGATACTTTAAAGGGAATCCGCATGATATTATCCATCGCAACCACCTTTAGTGCGCCAGAACCTATGCCTAAAAGTCCGGAGATAAGCCCGGCAAATATCATCATGAAAAATCCACCGGATACATTAGTAACGCCATATTCAATCAGCTTGCCCTGGTCGGGATAGCTGCCTTTAAGTTTCATTTTTTCAGCCAGCGGCGATTCCTGTAAACTGATTTGCATAGATTTCTCGCGAAGCGAAAGGATCGCAGAAAAAACCAGGATCAGTCCAAATAATATGGCAATGTATTGGGCAGGGATGTAAATAGCTAATAAGGCTCCGGCAAAGGCTCCAATTGTGGTTGCGATCTCCAGAAACATGCCTATCCGAATATTGGTCAGCCCTTCTTTTACGTAGGCCGCTGCAGCGCCGGAAGACGTAGCAATAACGGAAACGATGGAGGCACCAATGGCATAATGTATATCAACATGCAACACCAGGGTTAAAAGGGGAATGATAATAAAGCCTCCGCCAAGCCCGGTCAGTGAACCCAGCAAGCCGGCAAAGTAAGAACCTGTAAGTAGGATGACAGTAAAAATAATTACCGACATAGGCTTTGTTATTGGGCGCTAAGTTAACTATAAACTTTGTTGATTGGGGTCTGAATCCAAACATCTATCTGACATTTATCACATGGCTGCTGATGCCGTATTTAACGATCTATAATGAGCAGGGGCATGAATTTAACCTTGCTTTTGTACGTCAGCTTATTTTTAGCGGTGAAGAGATTAAGCTGGTATGACAATAAGACCTATTTGTGCTTTAACTTTTAGCTATTTTTGCCGATAAATTCTATTGCTGTTTATGGGTTACCCAAGCTTAAATGCCTGTATTGCCGACCTTGAGAAAAATGGTCATTTAGTCCGGATAAAAGAGGAAGTAGACCCCTATCTGCAAATGGCGGCAATCCACCTGCGCGTTTTTGAACATGGCGGGCCGGCAATATTATTTGAAAATATTAGGGGGAGTAAATTCCCGGCGGTATCCAATTTATTCGGTACGCTTGAACGCTCTAAATTTATATTCCGGGATACCCTGGAGCAGATCAAAACACTGATCGACCTTAAAAATGATCCTGTGAAAGCCATAAAGCACCCCTTTCAATATGCGCATGTCGGCTTAACTGCTTTTTCGGCATTGCCCAAAAAAGTGGGAGGGGGAGCAGCGATAAGTTATGGTAAAGCTAAGATCAGCGATATACCGCAGATCGTTAACTGGTCAAGGGACGGCGGCCCCTTTGTTACCATGCCCCAGGTATACACCGAAGATATTGATAAACCGGGTATCATGAATGCCAACCTGGGTATGTACCGTATCCAGCTTGGAGGTAATGAATATCTGCAGGACAGGGAGATAGGCCTGCATTATCAATTACACCGGGGTATCGGCATCCATCAAACCAAAGCCAATGCTAAAGGGCAGCCGCTGAAAGTAAGTATTTTTGTAGGCGGACCACCTTCGCATCCGGTAGCTGCAGTAATGCCTTTACCTGAAGGTTTGTCGGAAATGACTTTTGCAGGTGCTTTGGGCAAACGGCGTTTCCGTTATTTTTATGATGATGAAGGATTTTGCATTTCGGCCGATGCCGATTTTGTGATCACCGGAACAGTAATGCCACATGAAAATAAACCCGAGGGCCCTTTTGGCGACCATCTGGGTTATTACAGCCTGAAGCATGAGTTTCCTTTGATGAAGGTGCATAACGTTTATCACCGCAAGGATGCTGTATGGTCATTTACGGTTGTGGGGCGGCCACCGCAGGAGGATACCAGTTTTGGTGCGCTGATTCACGAAATCACTGGCGCAGCAATTGAAAATGAGATACCCGGACTAAAAGCAGTAAATGCAGTAGACGCTGCTGGTGTGCATCCGTTACTTTTCGCTATCGGCAGCGAACGTTATACGCCTTATCTTGATAATCGCCGTCCACAAGAAATACTGACTATCGCCAACCATATTTTGGGCACCAATCAGCTGAGCCTTGCCAAATACCTGTTTATCGCAGCCAATGGCGATGATCCGGCTTTGAATGTTAACGATATCGGTGGTTTCCTGAAACATATGCTGCAAAGGATCGACCTGGCTACCGACCTGCATTTCTACACCAATACTACCATCGATACCCTCGATTATAGCGGGAGCGGGCTAAATTCGGGCAGCAAACTGGTCGTTGCTGCGGCCGGTGCGATACGCCGGGAACTTTGGAGCGAAGTGCCTGCCGGGTTAAGTTTACCGCGCCCACTGGATAAATATAAGATGGTGATGCCAGGTATTTTGGCCGTTGAGATTCCCAAAAATATCAAAACCAGCGATATGCCGGTTATCTTCGAGATATTGCAGGAGCACCTCGGCGAAATGGAACTGGGCGGTTTACCGCTGATCGTGCTTTGCAATGATGCAGAATTTACAGCAGCAAGTCTTAATAATTTTGTCTGGGTTACCTTTACCCGCAGTAATCCTTCTCATGATATTTACGGCATCAACAGTTTTACCGAAAATAAACACTGGGGCTGCAATGGTCCGCTAATCATAGACGCGCGTATCAAACCGCATCATGCACCTGTACTGGAAAAAGATCAGGCCGTTGAAAAGTTGGTGGATAAGCTAGGGGAGAAGGGCGGAGCTTTATACGGTATCATTTGAGGTAAAAGGTTAAAGGTGAAGGGTGAAGGGTGAAACGAGAAGGGTTTTTGGATTTTGAAAAGCACATATTGTTGGGCACTTTCGTGTTGAATTTTACTTCAACTCATCCAATACCTTAAATATCTTCTCTTTAACGCCGATCTCCGATCCATTGTAATTGTTCACCATAATAGAGAAGCAAAGTTCGCGACCGTTATGCGTTTGGTATCCGGCATAGGTGAGTACATTGAGAATACTTCCGCTTTTCATTTTCATGTTATTGTATACCGGCAAACTCTCGTAAAAATCATTGAACCAGTCGGCCCCTTTGGCTGACCGCAGTATGGTAGCAAGGGTTAGGGTGGTTACCCGTGTGCCGGGGGAAAGTCCGCTGCCGTCCACTACATTCAGCGATCGCGGGTCGATGCCTTTGGCTTTCCAGAAGTTTTGTTCAACTGATACACCATTATCGGTAGTAGCCGCTTTGCCCTGTTTCCAGGCGATGGTTTTGAGTAATTGCTCGGCATATAAATTGATGCTTTTGCGGTTTAGCCAATAGATGATCTGACTGAGGGAAGGTGATTGTATGGTGGCTAAGTTTTGTGCTATTATTGGAAGGGTTTGATTTTTAGCACTAAGCGTAGAAGTTGATTCCGCCGAACCACCAACAATAATTCCCAGCCTTTGCAGGGTGTCGGCTAATCGGAATGCTGCATCATAGGCAGGGTCGGGCAGGGCAACCGAGATCGCTTTTTTTTCTTTGTCGATAGCATAAGTGCCCCGCAGGTACATCACCTTGCCACCAATTGGCAGATAGGCATAGGCATTATCACCAGTGCCGGCAGGAGCATTGATAAGCTCACTTTTGAAATCTAGGTAGGGTATTGCAGGTACGGTACGGGAGATAATTATAGGGTGGTTTACCGGTCCGGTTTTTAGCTTGATATCAAACTGATTTTCGCGCCAGCAAAGAGCCGAAGTGCCTGCACCATAATAATTTCCGATATCCATCCATATCCAGCCGTCGGGGATAGATTGTGTGCCGAATGTTGAGTCATCGCCAATAATTCGTCCGTTGATCTTTTTGATACCTGCTTTTTGCAGGGCTGTAACCAATTGGCTTAGAATATCATTTTCTCGATGTCCCTCATATCGCCAGCTGCCCAGCGTTGGGTCGCCGCTGCCTTTAATGATGATATCGCCGTTGAGTGTGCCATCTGCGGCTATTAAGCCGGTATAACCGAATTGGGTTTGATAGCGGAAATCCTTACCTAAAATATTAAAAGCAGTAATACTGGTAATAGTTTTTAGTGTAGAGGCAGTTGCCAGGCCCATATTGGGGTTTGCCGTAAATACGGTTTCGCCTGTTTCAGCATCCAACACTGTAAGCGAAACAGAAGCGTATTTGCATTGGCTGTCGGCCTGCAAGCGGTTAAAGGCAGCCTGCAGTTTGGCACGTAGCGTTTGGGCGGAAAGCGTTCCTCCCAATAAAAGCAGACTAATTATCAGCAGCGTTCTCGCCTTCATTGCCCAGGTTTCGTTTTGCAATAAAATAAAGTGGTATGCCTGCTAATACTATCCCCAGACCCCACAAAGTATAGGTTTGCTTGTACACCAGCAACAGAATGCAAAAAGTTATCACCATAATAATATAAATAGCAGGGAGTACTGGGTAGCCAAATGCCTTATAGGGTCTTTCAATTTCGGGCCGGGTGATACGTAATTTGTAAATACCGATGATGGTCAAAACATAGAAAACCACTACGACGAAGGAGATCATATCCAGCAGATCACCATATTTACCGCTCAGGCATAGAATTGATGCCACCAGAGCTTGAATCCATAAACCGAATTCGGGTACGGCAAACTTGTTCAGGGTGCCTGTTTTCTTGAAGAATAAACCATCTTTTGCCATGGTATAATATACCCGGGCACCTGCGAAAATAAGTCCGTTATTACAGCCGAAAGTAGAGATCATGATCATGATAGCAATCACATAAGTACCTGCATGCCCGAATATGACATGCGATGCTGCAACTGCTACGCGATCTTTTTCAGCCGTGGCGATCTCGTGTAAAGGCAATACCGAGGTATACATCACATTGGCCGCAACATAGATCAGGGTAACGATCATCGTCCCTAAAAAAAGGCTTAGGGCAACATCGCGTTTCGGGTTACGCATTTCGCCTGCAATAAAGGTGACGCTGTTCCAGGAGTCGCTACTGAATATCGAACCGACCATCGAAGCTGCTATTGCGCCAAAGGCAGCAGCTGTAGTATATTCTACGAAACTGCCATCAGGTTTCAACTGGTGCAGCGACCAGGCATTGCTCCAGTTAAGGTGCCAGGTGCCGCTGTTCAAAGCAAAAAAACCAAAGATGATCAATCCGAACAGGCTTAAAAGTTTGGTCAATGTAAAGGTGGTTTGGATCAGTTTGCCACTTTTGACACCCCTTGTATTGATATAAGTTAAGATCAGTATTACGCCGATTGAAACCAGCTGGGCTGCACTAATTTTAACAAAACCAGCCTGGAAAAGAATATTGTCTTCACTTACTGCAGGGATCAGGTAGGCTGTAAATTTTGAAAACGCAACCCCCACCGCCGCTATCGTACCAGTTTGTATCACAGCGAAAAAGCTCCAGCCGTATAAAAAGCCTATCAGTTTGTTATAGGCTTCCTTAAGGTAAATGTATTGCCCGCCAGCTTTGGGGAACATGCCACTGAGCTCGCCATAGCTCAATGCAGCTGTCAATGTCATAAAGCCGGTGATCAGCCAAACGACTATCAGCCATCCTGCCGAACCCACATTGCGCGTGATATCTGCGCTAACGATAAATATCCCCGAACCGATCATCGAGCCTGCCACCAGCATGGTGCCGTCGAGCAGGCCGAGTTCGTGCTTCATTTGGGGCTGTTTTTTATCTTCCATCATACACAGTAAGCGGTTTAAAGGCCTAAGCTATTTAAAAAATTATAATTGCGCTATGTGTCACAAAGAAATTAAATTTCTTATTTTCGCAACCTGAGTATATCGAACCTGATTGCACTTGAACACAATCACTTATAAACCACATATTTAATATGGATTTTTTGTACAATAATTTAATTTACTTTATCCCCGTGATGGGTCTTATCGGCATTATATTTATGATCGGTAAGTCGGCCTGGGTGAACAAACAGGAAACCGGTGATGCTGCAATGACCGAGCTTTCGGGCTATATTGCAGATGGCGCTATGGCATTTCTTAGGGCAGAATGGAAAATTTTGAGCTATTTCGTAGTTGTAGCTTCTTTGCTTTTGGCATGGTCGGGCACTACCGTGGCTGATTCCAGCTGGATCATCGCGATCTCGTTTATTACCGGGGCATTTTTATCTGCCTTTGCGGGCTTCATCGGAATGCGCATCGCAACTAAAGCCAACGTACGTACCACACAAGCGGCGCGTACCAGTTTGGCAAAAGCTTTAAATGTGTCATTTACCGGCGGTACCGTAATGGGCCTTGGTGTAGCTGGTTTGGCAGTTATCGGCTTAGGCTCGCTGTTCATTATATTTTATACCATGTACGTTAAAAACGTTACCGGTGCCAATATCAACGGCGATGCCATGAAGAAAGCTCTGGAAGTTTTAGCTGGCTTTTCACTGGGCGCTGAGTCAATCGCCTTGTTTGCCCGCGTCGGTGGTGGTATCTATACCAAAGCTGCCGACGTAGGTGCCGACCTTGTAGGTAAAGTTGAAGCAGGTATCCCTGAAGATGATGTGCGTAACCCGGCAACTATTGCCGATAATGTAGGTGATAACGTTGGTGACGTTGCAGGTATGGGTGCCGACTTGTTTGGCTCGTACGTGGCAACCATGCTGGCTACCATGGTTTTGGGCCGTGAGATAGTCTCCCATGATAACTTTGGTGGAATAGCTCCGGTTTTATTACCGATGGTGATCGCTGGTTTGGGCTTATTATTCTCTATCGTAGGTTCATACTTCGTAAAAATTAAAAATGAGACCGACAGCGTTCAAAAAGCGCTTAATATAGGTAACTGGTTATCGATCATCCTGACAGCTATTGCTACTTACTTTTTAGTACAATGGATGCTTCCGGCAGATGATCTGCACATGGTTCGCGACGAAAGTGCTGCAGGTATCATGAAAGATGGTGCATCGCATTTTACGCGTACCGGTGTTTACGGTGCTATTCTGGTTGGTTTGGTAGTTGGTACTTTGATGTCAATGATTACCGAGTATTACACTGCTATGGGTAAACGCCCGGTTTTGGGTATCATCAGGCAGTCTTCTACTGGTCACGCAACCAATATCATTGGTGGATTAGCCGTGGGTATGGAATCAACTGTTGCTCCTATCCTGGTGCTGGCTGCCGGTATATACGGTTCTTATGCGTGTGCCGGCTTGTATGGCGTATCTATTGCTGCAGCAGGTATGATGGCCACTACCGCTATGCAATTATCTATTGATGCATTTGGTCCAATTGCAGATAATGCAGGTGGTATTGCCGAGATGAGCCGTTTACCAGAAGAGGTACGTCATCGTACCGATAATCTTGATGCAGTGGGTAATACTACTGCGGCAACCGGTAAAGGATTTGCTATTGCTTCGGCAGCTTTAACTTCACTGGCTTTATTTGCAGCCTTTGTGGGTGTTGCGGGTATCGAACATATTGATATTTACAAAGCACCAGTTTTAGCTGGTTTATTTGTGGGTGGTATGATCCCCTTCATTTTCTCAGCATTGGCTATATCGGCAGTGGGTCGTGCAGCGATGTCGATGGTAGAAGAAGTTAGACGTCAGTTCCGCGAAATTCCAGGTATTATGGAGTATAAGGCTAAACCTGAGTATGAAAAATGCGTGGCAATCTCTACAAAAGCTTCTATCCGCGAGATGGTTGCTCCGGGGTTGATCGCGTTGATCACACCGATCATTGTAGGCTTCATCTTCGGCCCTGAGGTATTAGGTGGTTTGCTTGCTGGTGTTACCGTTTCGGGTGTGCTGATGGGTATATTCCAGAGCAATGCCGGTGGTGCATGGGATAACGCAAAAAAATCATTCGAAAAAGGTTGTGAGATCAACGGCGAGATGTATTACAAAAAATCAGAACCGCACAAGGCTTCAGTAACTGGTGATACCGTTGGTGATCCATTCAAAGATACATCAGGCCCATCGATGAACATCCTGATCAAGTTGATGTCAATCGTTTCTCTGGTTATTGCACCGCACCTGAATGCAAATGCAGGTAAAGCAACTGCCGCTATGTTCCACGAACCTGTTAAAAAAGAGATCGTGATGCAATCGAAAACTGTGCAGGTAATGAAAGTTGACAAAAAAGGTTAATATTTCTTTCCAGATATTAGGAAAGGGTCTCATTTGAGACCCTTTTTTTGTTTTAAGGCATAGTATTTTTGGATATTTCTATAGATATATTGTGATGCTTTAAGATTTGAATAAAATTAACTACGTTTGGGAAAACTGTATTATCTCAATTAACTATAACTGATCTTATAATGAGTGTATTTGTAAAAAAATCTATTGCGCAACTAACGGCGGCTGACAAAGAAGGCAGTCTGAAAAGGACGCTTGGCGCAGGTAGCCTTATTGCATTAGGTATTGGTGCCATCATCGGTGCCGGTTTATTTGTAAGAACCGCTGCTGCTGCCGGCGAACATGCCGGTTCGGCTGTAACACTTTCATTTATTGTGGCAGCTATCGGTTGTGCTTTCGCCGGTCTGTGTTATGCCGAATTTGCCTCTATTATTCCAATTGCAGGAAGCGCATACACCTATGCCTATGCAACAATGGGCGAAATTATTGCCTGGATCATTGGTTGGGCGCTAATTCTCGAATATGCCCTGGGCGCGGCAACCGTATCTATAAGTTGGAGCGAATATGCCAATAAGCTCCTCGGGGGTAAGATACCTTACGAATGGAGCCATTCGCCTATGGAATCGGTGTTGATCAATGGTCATAGTGTACATGGTTATGCAAACCTCCCTGCATTGCTGATACTGGTAATCATATCCGCACTTTTGATAAAAGGCACACAGGAATCTGCTCTGGTAAACGGTATCATCGTATTTATCAAAGTTGCCATTGTATTGGTATTCATCGCTGTGGGCTGGCAGTTTATCAACCCTGCTAATCATACACCTTACCTGATTCCTGCCAATGCACCAGATATTAAATTACAGGACGGCACCACCTATTCTTATTTGCCTTTCTTCAATCACGGCTGGGGAGGTATCATTAGCGGTGCTGGTGTGGTTTTCTTTGCGTTCATCGGTTTTGACGCAGTTTCGACAGCAGCTCAGGAAGCAAAAAATCCTAGTCGCGATATGCCTATCGGTATCCTTGGATCATTGGTGGTTTGTACCGTACTTTATATACTTTTCTCCTGGGTATTAACTGGCGTTGCTCCTTATACAGATTTCATGAAATCGGGTAAAGAAGCTTCTGTGGCTTATGCGATAAGTCATTATATGGCAGGCTATACCTGGCTGTCTACATTGGTAACCATAGCAATTCTTGCAGGTTTTTCATCAGTGATCCTGGTGATGCTGATGGGCCAGTCGAGGGTATTTTATACCATGTCTCACGATGGATTGTTGCCAAAAATATTCTCAGATCTTCACCCTAAATTTAAAACTCCTTACAAAAGCAATATCATCCTTTTCGTGTTCGTAGGCGCGTTTGCGGCCTTTGTACCGGGCAGTGTTGCGGGAGACCTTACTTCAATAGGCACGCTGTTTGCTTTTGTACTTGTTTGCTTTGGTGTGATCATCCTGCGTAAAAAAGAACCTAATCTGGCTCGTCCGTTTAAAACGCCGCTTGTGCCTTTAGTGCCAATTTTGGGTATTATAATTTGTACTCTAATGATTATTGGATTGCCAAGGGCAACGCTGATGAGCGCTGGTTTATGGATGATCGTTGGGTTGGTGATTTATTTTGGATACAGCAAAAAGCGAAGCAAACTTGGCTCAGGTGCAGATATTCTGCCTACAGCGTCAGATTTCGAAAAGCATTAGTTTTTGGCTAATAATTAAAAAAAGCGGCTTCTGATTATTCCGAAGCCGCTTTTTTTATAGGTGATTGTTTTTCTTCAGCATAACGAACGGAGGCTCTTGCTTTGATTTTATCCCCGGATTTTAATTTGATACCTTTGTAACCTAAACTCTGCTGCAAGGCAAAAAAATCAGGTTCATGAATCCTTTCAATTTAAAAGAGATCATATCGGTAACGATGATCCTATTTGCTATCATCGATATTATAGGCGCTATCCCAGTCATTATCGAACTGCGCCAAAAAACCGGACATATTCAATCCGAAAAGGCTTCTATCGCAGTTTTGGTGTTGATGGTAGGTTTCCTTTACGCAGGAAATGGCCTGCTGAGTCTGATTGGTATAGATGTGGCTTCATTTGCCATTGCAGGGTCATTAGTGATTTTTTTTATTGCAATGGAGATGATATTAGGTATCAAGTTTTTTCGCGAGGAAACGGCTGAAACAGCTTCTATTGTGCCACTTGCATTTCCTTTGATAGCAGGTGCCGGAACGATGACCACCCTGCTTTCTCTAAAATCGCAATACGAAACCCAAAATATCGTAGTTGGCATCACATTAAATACGATCATCGTATACCTGGTGCTTAAGAATGTTAAATGGCTTGAGAGGTTATTGGGTAAATCCGGTCTGAATATCCTTCGAAAAGCTTTTGGGGTGATATTGCTTGCTATAGCGATCAAACTATTCCGGAGTAATACGCACCTTTAATCTGAAAATTGGCTATTTTGCCGTTGGTTCAGTTCGGAAATAGGATGTAGATGGAGCTGGATAATGAATTTTCGGTATAATTAGAATAACGTTTTGGCTTGTTATACAAAACTATAAAACGCCCCATCGGGGCAACCCCTTTGTAGAAAAAAAAAGCGAAAATGGCATTTTGCCCCGTAGCGGCAACCCCTTTGTCGACGCCAATCCTTTTTTATTATCAACTATCCAACAATTCGTGGAATAGATATTTTTCGTCGAAATTGACAGCGTAGTCTTTTAAAATTTCCAGATATTCCTGATGGAAGGTCTTTTTTGAATGATGTTGTTTTTGGTTTAAAATATATTTAACGACACTATCTATTTGTGAGCGACTATTACTAAACGCTCCGAAGCCTTCCTGCCATTGAAATTTTGATTGAGTGAATCTTTCTTTGTTCACAAATTCGGAACTGTCGCCTTTTACAAGGCGCATCATATCAGATATAGATTGTTTGGGATTAAGTCCGACAAATAAATGCAAATGGTCGGGGGCAGAATTTATTGCTAAAAGTTTATGCCCGTTTTTTTGTATAGTTCCGGTAATGTATTTATGCAGGCGATCTTCCCATGAGGTATGAATAACTGCCTTTCGATATTTAACTGCAAAAACACAGTGGATATATAATTGTGTATAGGTATTAGCCATAGCGATAAGGTTATATCCAAATTTAGCAAAAAAACATATCGAGTCAAGGGTAGCCCCTAGGGGGCATTTTTTTCTTTGCTTCCCCGGGATGTTACAAAGGGGTAGACCCTGTGGGGCAATCCTTTTTTTGGGTACTTCTGGGGGTTACAAAGTGGTAGCCCTTACGGGGCATTTTTTTTCTTGCATCTACGGATGTTACAAAGGGGTAGACCCTATGGGGCAATTCTTTTTTTTGGTACTTCTGGGGGTTACAAAGGGGTAGCCCCTACGGGGCAATCCTTTTTTGGTATTTCTGAGGGGATGTTACAAAGGGGTAGCCCCTATGGGGCATTTTTTTCTTGGTACTACGGATGTTACAAAGGGGTAGCCCCTACGGGGCAATCCTTTTTTGGTATTTCTGAGGCGATGTTACAAAGGGGTAGCCCCTATGGGGCAACCCTTTTTTGGTATTTCTGAGGGGGGGGGTGCAAAGGGCTAGCCCCTACAGGGCATTTTTTTTCCATGCTTCCTCGGGATGTTACAAAGTGGTAGCCCCTACTGGGCATTATTTTTCCTTGCTTCCCCGGGATGTTACAAAGGGGTAGCCCCTAGGGGGCAATTCTTTTTTTGGTACTTCTGGGGGTTACAAAAGGGTAGCCCCTATGGGGCATTTTTTTTTCTTGCTTCTACGGATGTTACAAAGGGGTAGCGCCTATGGGGCAATCCTTTTTTGGTATTTCTGAGGGGGGGGTACAAAGAGGTAGCCCCTACAGGGCATTTTTTTTCTTGCTTCTACGGATGTTACAAAGGGGTAGCCCCTATGGGGCAATTCTTTTTTTTTGGTACTTCTGAGGGGATGTTACAAAGGGGTAGCCCCTATAGGGCATTTTTTTTCTTGCTTCTACGGATGTTACAAAGGTTAGCCCAGTCGCAGTAATATTTATCACAGTTAGTCTGGCATATCAATAGTCAAAATCCAAAAATGCCCCGT
Organism: uncultured Mucilaginibacter sp.; assembly: GCA_903887275.1. Lineage (GTDB taxonomy): Bacteria > Bacteroidota > Bacteroidia > Sphingobacteriales > Sphingobacteriaceae > Mucilaginibacter. The sequence goes on along the minus strand of CAISPD010000215.1, from coordinate 6,139 downwards.
AGGGGCAACCCCTTTGTAGAAAAAAAGCGAAAATGATATTTTGCCCAGTCGCAGTAATATTTATCACAGTTAGTCTGGCATATCAATAGACAAAATCCAAAAATGCCCCGTAGGGGCAACCCCTTTGTAGAAAAAAAGCGAAAATGATATTTTGCCCAGTCGCAATAATATTTATCACAGTTAGTCTGGCATATCAATAGACAAAATCCAAAAATGCCCCATAGGGGCAACCCCTTTGTAGAAAAAAAGCGAAAATGGCATTTTGCCCCGTAGGGGCTACCCTTTAGCCGAAGTCCTTTACAATGAATGTTTTGGCCAAATTTTCAAATTGAAGAACTTTCAAATCTTAACAAACCTCGCAACAAACATCGTATCCGCCTTATGCTGATAGCCTTTAAGTAAAGTTTGTTCTTCCAGTTTCATGCCTAATTCTTTAACTATAAACTTAACCACATCTTCATTTTCTTCTTTAAAAACCGAGCAGGTTATATAGATCAATGGCTTCCCGGGTTTTAGGTATTTGATGACATTTGCGGCAATATTTTGTTGCAGCTGCTGGAAAAAGCGAATTTTTTGCGACTGAAACTGACTGATCATTTCCGGTGTGCGACCCCAGGTGCCGGAACCGCTGCAAGGTGCATCAAGTATGATACCGTCAAACTCGTAGTTATGAAGTTCGGGATCTATATTTTGTGTGAGATCCAATATCTTTTTCTGATATCGTAAAAGCCCAGCATTCCGGAAACGCTCGTCGAGATTTGACAACACAGATTCGCGAATATCAGATACCACTAATTTAATGTCATGTTGTTGCTCGTGCAACAGGAGCGACTTGCCTCCCGAAGCAGCACAGGCATCCCACCAGGCTTCACCAGACTTAGGTTTGAACCATTTTGCCGTTTGCTGTGATGAGTGGTCTTGTACTTCGAACCAGTTTTGCTGCGGGAAAAGTATGTCGAGCCGGGTTCCGTTGGGGAGCGAAAAGCAATTGTCGCCCTCATCTTTAAAGACAATATTTTCTTTTACCAAGGTGCCTTTTACCAGGTTCTCGTAGTTGTTCCTTACGCGAATGAACAGATCTGGTTGAACAAAAAATGATTCCAGAAATGCGTTTTTGTCTATTCCTTCCGAGAGGCTATTTGTCCATGGAAAAACATCCGTCAGTTTAAAATCCGGATAGGCAATTTTTACCAGTTTTATTTTTTCGTCAATAGTAGCTCCTGTAGATAAGGCCCATTCGGGCTGAAAGTGCTGGAGAAATGAATTCGACTGGCTATTGCACAGAAATTCGGCTACAACCAGGCGTTCTTCGATGGCTGTATTGTCAATTGCCTTGCCCAGCCTGAAGTAGTTGTATATAAGTCTGCCTGCAACCTTCCTGTCGGTAGAGCCCATTTGTTTGTTCTGGCGGAAGAAACCAGGCAAAAATTTGTACAAAGGCGTTTCTGCCGGGTAATCGCCTAAAATTCTCTGAAAGGTTTTTAGCTGGTTTAGTGCCTTCATTCTACCTTTTTTAGTCCCGGGTTTTCATATTGCAGCATGTTGACATGGGTATTGATCCAGCCCTGACCATTTTTTTTGGTGAATTGATAGAGGTTGAGCAATCCTTTAAACTCAATCTTGTCAAGTTCCCCGGCTTTGCCGGTGTGTAGCAGGTTGCCGAAAAACAGTCCTTCATCATAGCCCATCATGGCATAATAATCTGGATCAGAATGATATATCTGGGTATAAACATGCAGGAAAGCTTTTGCCCGGGCAGATTTGCGATCAGCATAGTCGGTTGAAGTAATATGCGTTTTCATGTCCTGAAGCATTTCTGCTTTAAGGTAAGAAAATTTGCTCCAGCCGGGGTGTCCAAATAAAGTTACTTTGTATTTTTTTGAAAGTGTATCAAGTGATTTTAGTGTTACTTCCAGAAAGGGCTGGTTGGTAGCGGGTACTACAAATATATTTTCATCATTGGGGGATAGCTGCGGGAGCAAGGCACCTAACTGCCCGTGTTGAATAACCGCTGATATAAGTCTGGCCCGCCTGTTCGTAAGACTATCAATCTCATTTTTGAAAGGCGTCAGGTAGGCATTTTCTTCACTAAAACCTGATTTTAAAATAAAGATTTTTTGTGTTTTGTAATGTTGTTGGATGAATCTTGCAGTAGCACGTGCATGGTATTCAAGCGGAGTAGCAACCGTAACCAGATTGTTATTGTTGATAATTGCGGGTGAGGCCGGCGAAAGCGGCGAAACGATCAGTTTGGCCGGTCCTGACAGGATATCGGCGAAAGCGTGCAGGTCGTCAGGAAACACCGGGCCGATGATCAGGTTGCTATTTCTGATGTTGGGATTATAAGCCAATTGTTGAGCTTCTGATGGCTGGCCTTTAGTATCAAATAGTTCCAATTTGTAATTGTAGCCTTTGGAAGCAAGCGTATCTAATGCCATTTTAAACCCCTGATAAAAATCAAGTGAAAGTTCGGCATGAGAAAGAGACATCGCATTATATTGAGCACCCGGATTTAAATTGTCTAATTCGAATGGTAACAACAATGCAATGCTTCTTACCGGCAAAGGAGGTGCTACGGGTTCGGCATTTGATACTTTTTTTACCGCTGTCTGCTCAACTTTTGGTGTTGCAGATAATACAGGATTGACCTTTGGCGAACATGCCATCGATGCAAAGGCCCCAAAAACTATGAGCAGCCAACTATTCCCACTCAATAGTGGCAGGCGGCTTCGAGCTGATGTCATATACTACCCGGTTAATTCCCTTGACGTTATTAATGATCTCGTTGGAAATTTTGGCCAGCAGATCGTAAGGCAGATGGCACCAATCGGCTGTCATGCCGTCCAATGATTCCACTGCGCGCAGGCACACCACGTTCTCGTAAGTACGTTCATCGCCCATTACACCTACCGACTGTACCGGCAGGTAAATAGTGCCGGCTTGCCAAACTTTATCATAAACACCAGCGGAGCGCAAATTGTTGATGTAAATCGCATCAGCTTCCTGCAAAATATTTACTTTTTCTGGCGTAACTTCTCCTAATATCCTGATTGCCAGACCCGGACCCGGGAAAGGGTGACGCCCTAAAATATTCGGATCAATGCCCAGAGCTTTACCCACTTTACGTACTTCGTCTTTGAATAGCGTATTTAAGGGTTCAACTACTTTTAGTTTCATGAAATCAGGCAAGCCACCAACATTATGATGTGATTTAATGGTTGCCGAAGGCCCTTTAACCGAAACAGACTCGATCACATCCGGATAGATGGTTCCCTGACCTAGCCATTTTACATCCTGTACCTGATGGGCTTCGTCATCAAAAACTTCAATAAATACACGCCCGATAGCCTTACGTTTTTTCTCCGGATCTGTAAGCCCTGCAAGCGCATCGTAAAAACGCTGCTTGGCATCAACACCTTTAACATTCAGACCCATATGTTTATAAGAGTCTAATACCGACTCAAATTCGTCTTTACGAAGCAGGCCATTATCAACAAAAATGCAATAGAGGTTTTTTCCGATCGCATGGTGCAATAATACGGCAGCAACCGACGAATCAACCCCACCCGATAAGCCCAGTACTACTTTGTCATCACCTAATTTCTCTTTTAACCCTGCTACTGTAGTTTCTATGAATGAATCGGGGGTCCAGTCCTGAGCGCAACTACAAATATCTACCAAAAAATTTTCGAGCAATTGTTTGCCGTCTATACTGTGGGTAACTTCAGGGTGAAACTGAATTCCGTAAGTTTGTGTGTCTTTGATCTGAAAGGCGGCTACTTTTACCGTATCGGTGCTGGCAATCACTTCAAAATCGTCGCCAATACTTACAATGGTATCTGCGTGCGACATCCAAACCTGTGAGCCGCCCGGCACTTGTTTAAACAGCGGATTGCCTTCCTGAATGTAATTAAGGTTCGCACGACCGTATTCGCGGGTGCTCGACTTCATTACCTCGCCACCGTTAAAATGTGCAATGTTTTGCGCGCCGTAACATACCCCAAGGATGGGAAGCGTTTTATGGAACTTAGCGAAATCAAAACGTGGCGCATCATCCTGTCGCACTGAATAAGGGCTACCGGATAAAATGATACCTTTTACACTGTTGTCAACTTCGGGAAAATGGTTGAAGGGGTGGATCTCACAATAGATATTGAGCTCCCTGACCCGGCGCGCTATGAGTTGTGTGAACTGCGAACCGAAATCAAGAATCAGGATTTTTTCTTGCATGGGCAAAGATAGGCTTTAGATCGGGAATTCAGAAAGGAGATTTTATATTTGTCATTTGCTGCGCGTCATTTCGCTGTGCTGGCATTAGGCATTTGCTGCGCGTCATTTCGTTGGGCTGGAATTTGTTGCATTTTGACATTGTTGTTTGATTTGGGGCATTGATGCTTTGAGGTTAGGAATTGCTGATTGATCAGAATATTTACGAGATTTATAATTCAAAATAAACCAATACCATTTTTGATATTATATGCACTTGGCGGAACAAATAGAAGCCTATATTTTGAGTCTGCCTGAGCAGAAGCAAATCGAAATTCTGCAATTACATAAGCTAATTTTACAGGTATCGGACGGTGTTAAATTATGGTTTGATAATGGTTTGGATGCAAATAATAAAGTTGTCAATAACCCAACCATAGGGTATGGATCCTACACAATAAAATATGCAAACGGCAAAACCAGGGAATTTTTTCAGATCGGTTTAAGTGCAAATACAACAGGAATATCAGTTTACATTATGGGATTGAAAGACAAGAACTATTTGGCGCAAACTTTCGGTAAAGAAATTGGTAAAGCCAGTGTGACAGGCTATTGCATCAAGTTCAAAAACCTGAAAGATATCAATGTAAAAATACTTGAATCGGCCATACGCTACAGGTTAACACTAATTGATGAAAATTAGATTACCTCACTGACCAATCCAAATCCAAATCCCAATGCCAGCACAGCGAAATGCCTAATGCCTAATGCCCAATCCCTAATACCCCATTCCCAATCCCAATCCAAATGCCAGCACAGCGAAATGCCCTATGCCTATTGCCCAATCCCCAATGCCAGCGCAGCGAAATGCCCTATGCCTAAATGCCCAATAAGCTATTTATCATCAAGCAGATCCACGCACCTGGCAGCCAGCTCAGGCAAACGTTGTTTAAATGAATTGAGGCCTGCTTCATCGCCAATATTCTGATAAAGTGTTTCGATCAAGTCAAGCGTATCATCGTCCGGATCGCAGGCCTGGGCTTTTTCAAGCAATGGTAGTGCTTTGTGAACGGCATTCTGATAATTTTCAGACACTGTTTTATACGATGGATCATTCGGGGCAAGCCTGAATAATTTAAGCTGGATATCCTCTGCTTGTTCGTTGTAAAGCATACCAAGCGCGCGTTGTACAACAAAATAATCCGGAGCAGCGGCTGCAACCTTCTGATAGTAAATTATTGCTTTATCATTTTGTTCGGTTTCGTCATAGGCTTTTGCAAGCTTGGCGAAGAAATTGATGCGTATTCCCTGGGTTAATTTTGCTGAGTCTATTACTATTTGCTCGCCGATTAGCAATGCACCGTATGAATCTCCATTAAGCGAAGCCATATCAAAGTTGCCAAGCTTGTTGAGTACGGTAGTATCAGTTATTTGTGCGTTGGATGCTATAGCGCCTAATAAAAGCAGAAAAAGCAAAAGTGAATTTTTTAACATAGGGAATCGTTGTAGTTCAAATATCGTATTAAGCAACGAATTTGCTCACTTCAACAAATGTTTTTCTGAATTAAATTATACTGCTAGTTTTTGTATTTGCGCAGCTTCCCAGCCAATGATGGCCGATTTTCGGGTTAAACCCCAATGATAGCCACCAAGTTCTCCGGTTGACCTGATCACCCTATGGCATGGTATTAAAAAAGCAACCGGATTATCGCCAATTGCCGTGCCTACTGCGCGACTTGCTTTAGGTAACTGAATATTTTGTGCAAGCGAGCCATAGGTTTGCAGACCACCCATGGGTATTTTTAATAAACTTTCCCAAACTTTCAATTGAAATGGGGTGCCTTTAAGGTGCAATTTGATTGCAGGTAATTCCGACCAGTCTTTTTGAAATATCGATAAAGCATCCTGTTGAAATGCATCGCTTTGCTGATGG